>CAMFZJ010000001.1 GCA_946004305.1 uncultured Clostridia bacterium
CAATATGATATAATAACTTAATGAAATATTACACCTGTTATTTATTGGAGGTACATATGGTTGCGGAGCAGGAAATTAAAAGCAGAAAATTCAAATGTGATTTTGAAAAGGAAAAGCTGTCTTATCAGGTCAGCAGTAAAGAAATGGAGATTTTTGATGAAAAGAAAACAAAGCTTGCAAAAACACTGAATAATTTTGTACTGAAACTTGAAATGGATTACGATTGCAGTCGTAACAAAATAGCCGATAAGATTGAAGAAAACTGTCAGCAGAGCTGGGACACCTATAAAAGAATAATAAACGGAAGATGCAAAGCGACAAGAGTTGCCTTGTATAAATTCTGCATTGGTATGAATCTGAGCAGAGAAGAAGCCGATACCCTGTTCAATCTGACAGAGGAAGGAAGGCTTACCGACGACAATATGGGAGATTATATTTTTGTAAGGGCATTGGGGCAGGATTCAATATTCGACTTTATCGATGAATTTGAAAAGTACACAGGAAAGAGTATAGCCTTAAGGGATAGACGAGAAAATCAAAAGAAAACTATGGATTAAAGCAGGGGAAAACTTATCCCTCGAATCTAATTATCTGAGAGGCTATAATGAAGACACACTTAAACAAAGGAGGTCTTCAGAATTATTAATCCAAAAACAAATTGCCCAAAAGGCTCTCAGATTATTAAATCACGAAAGGAAAGAAATTTTATGAAACCCATTATTTTTTGTAATATCGCTTATATGAAGTACTACAAAGGCATTATCGACGGCATTGACGAACCCGTAAACGGCGGAGCATATGTACAGGAAACAAACGATGCTCACGAGGCGTACAACTTTGACGGCTTTAAATTTACAGACGACAAAACCGATTTCTGCGTAGGCTTCGTAATGCTTGCACAATCCCTGAAAAATAAAACAAGCCAGTTCCACATTGAAAAAATCAACGGCTGTCAGCTTTCTAAAAACGAGGAAAGCGTTGATGGCGTAACTGTTGTATGGTGTGCAAAGTCAGACAAGATTGACGATATGAGAGTTATCGGCTGGTACAAAGACGCTACTGTCCACCGATATCCGCAATTTGTTGAATTTGACAACGGATACGTTCAGGAATTCAATTTTATTGACAAGAAGGAAAACTGCGTACTTCTGCCTGAAATCGAACGCTTTTCATCAAAGTGGGTTGTTCCGAGAAGTGGTCACAAAGGCTATGATTTTGGATTCGGACGTTCAAATTTATGGTATGCTCAGGGTACGGAAAACAATGCAGAATTAAAACGCTACATTGAAAATCTGTCGGCACAAATTGAAAACTACAACGGCGAAAATTGGATTAACAAGGAGGTGTAATAATTTGAAAAACTTTACCTGGGAAAACTTTGACAATGAATTTTTAAAAGCAGTTATCTACTCACCCGAAACAAACGCAGACGACCGTCCTCTGCACGAAACGGACGAAAAGGAGGACCTTGTCTGCTCAATGAATCTGATTTGCACCGCACCGAACGACAGGTTTGTAAAAAGCTACCGTCAGATTATTGAGGACAAGCTCTTGTGCAAATACCACGACGTTCTGGACGAGGTTTTCAACGCCCTCTGCATTACAGGCCAGGACTTCGGCACAAGATTCAGAAGTCTGCGCCAAATGGCAACCTCGCCAAGCCTTATTATCGCATACGCAACTGCGATTGCAAAAATCGGCGGTGCTGACGTTATTTTTTCAGAGGACACAAAGTTCAGAAGAACTATTGAGCTGAATATGAGAGAAACTCCTGCGGAGGATATTTCGCTCTACGACTTTCAGAAGGACGCAGTAAACGCCCTCGAAAATCACTTCATCAAGGAAGATGAAAAGTCGGGCTTGCTTGTAATGCCAACGGGAAGCGGAAAAAGCAGAACAGCCTCTTACTTTTTAATCAAGGATATGATAAGTCAGGGTTACCAGATTCTCTGGATAGTTCACCGTCATATGCTGATTAATCAGGCGGCAGAGTGTTTTTACAGATTCGCAGGTCTTTCAAAGCTTGAAAATCCCGACATCAAAAGCTACAAAATCAGCTGTATATCCTCTGAGCACCAAAGCATAAAATCCGTTGATAAAAACGACAATGTTATCATTGGAAGTATTCAGTCAATTTGCAGAAATCAAAGGCATTTAAGAAGAATTACAAGCAAAAAGCTGATGATTGTCGTTGACGAGGCTCACCACACCTTTGCACGCTCCTACAGGGACACGATAAAATATCTTCTCAAATACCGCCCCAACGCAAAGCTCCTCGGACTTACGGCAACGCCTGTACGCAGTAATGATTATGACAGTGCAGTACTGCTAAAACTCTTTGACGACAATATTATCTACAGCATTTCGCTCGGAAACCTGATTGCAAAGGGAATACTTGCCGAACCTGTATTCACGAGGATAGAAACGAACGAGAACTTTGAGCCCGTTATCACCGAGGATGAGGCACAGAAAATCAAAAGGCGTGGCGAGCTCCCCGATTCCCTGCTCGGGAAAATTGCCGTCTGCTCCTCACGAAACAGCATTATTATTGGCGAGTACCTCAAAAACGCCGAAAAATACGGCAAGACTCTTATTTTTGCGCTGAATGTTATGCATTGCAGACTTCTTTGTGACGAGCTGAAAAAGCGTGGCGTAAAATGCGACTGTATTTATTCGGGAAACGAGGACAACAGCTACATAATCGAGCAGTTCAAAAGCGGAAAATTCGACGTGCTTGTGAATGTGAACATAATGACGGAGGGTAGTGACGTCCCCAATATTGAAACGGTTTTTCTCACAAGACCTACACAGAGCGAGGGCTTGCTGATGCAGATGATTGGCAGAGGTATGCGTGGTATTCAGGCTGGCGGAACGGAAAAGGTCAACCTGGTTGACTTTAACGACAAGTGGACGGTGTTCAACAAATGGCTCAATCCGAAGTGGCTGTTTGCGGAAATTGACGAAAACGAGGAAACCGAAGAAGAACAGGCACAGGCTGAAACCGCAATCAGCGAGGAGGAACAGGAAGAAATATATTCGTGGGAGCTTTGCAAGGAAGCGTACAATATTCTGTCGGCAAAGGCAATGACTTACAACAGTCTTGTCACTCTCCCCTCCTGCTGGTACTCGCTGATTGACGAGGACGGTTACGATTACCCTCTGCTTGTGTTTGAGGACCAGCTGAAAGGCTATGTAAATCTGATGAAGGACAAAAAGGAGATTATTTCAAGCGAGTCGATCGATGTTCCGAAGCTGATTGAAAAGTATTTCTCGGGATTCTGTATGCGACCGAGCGAGCGTGAAATTGCGATGCTGATTGACAATCTCAAAAGCTTTGAGGAAGAACCAAAGGTGCATACGTTTGCAGACCGCAAAAAGATAGACCCATACTATATTGCAAAACAGGCTCTTGAAGAAAACAAGGACTTCAAGGTGTTGGCAGAACAAGCATATCAGAATTATCCGTTAGCCGAAGAAATATACGGTAGCTGGGAAAACTATGCAAGCAAGGTTTTTCACTTCTATATTTACAGAGGCAAATGTCCCGCATACGGCACACGAGTAATCGAGCTTCCCGACGAGCTGATACCGTTTGACAGAGAGCCGTATTACAACCTTGACGAGCTTGTGCAGGAAGTAAAGGACGAGATGTTTCACGGCTCATACGACGGAATTTCGTCAATCCGCTGGACTGACAAGGCGTACAAGCAATACTACGGCTGTTATTTTTACAGGGACAACAGCATAGTCATAAATTGCGTTCTCAACTCAAAGGACATCCCGAAAGGGGTTGTTAAATTCGTAATTTACCACGAGCTTCTTCACCGTGACTATATGCACCACGATAAGCTGTTCAGAGAGCAGGAGCATAAGTACAAGGACTACGAGGAATGCGAGTGCTTCCTTTACGGTCATATGCCGAAGCTTGAAATCAAGGAATGGTAACTTCAGATGAGTTTACAAGTTTTACAGAGCAGGTAGTTTTGGCTATCTGCTCTGTTTTTTGGAATCAATGGAAATTTGACTGCCTATCCGTTTTCTCGTTCTATATGATTTTTGAGTCAGAAACGATGATATTCAATGCTTCCTCCTTGGAAATTTTCTACTCAAGATAATTGTCTCTCGCAGTTCTTGCTTTTTCAAGCCAATCATAATATTCTTCAAAACTCAAAGGCTTTTCAACAGTATCAGGTGTGTTCAGCGTTCTTTCATAACGCTTATACATTTTACCTCGCTGTGTGTCAAAAACTTTCAGCACCTCATTTCTGTTTGCCAGGATCCGGTGCTTTAATCTCGGCGCAAACTCCTTACAAGTTTTTCCGTTTTTCAGAACTCTGTCGCAGTACAGGGTTTTCTTTTTTGTCTTTGGCACAAAGTATCTGCCGCAAAGCTGACAGCGGCAGAGGCGGTATCCGTTCTCAACAAATAAATGTAACAGCAGAAAATAATACTCTGTCAGGTTACGGATATGGTACATCTGTTTGGATTTGTTGTCCTCAAAATAAAATACGGTGGAAATCTGTACGCTGTTGTAATTGAAATCTTCATTAATATCTATTTCTTTTTGACTTGATAAATCGCTGAAAAAGTGCAAAACAAAAAACTGAATGGTTTTTATCTGGTTAAGATAGCTTGCGTATTCACGCAGATAATGTTCTGTTGCGTCATCTTCTCCTAAAAAATCCTCAATCATAAGTCTGTTCAACAGACCGTAAAACGCTCTGTATTTCGACAATGCCTTTTCTGCTTTTGCTGTTAAATTTTTAATCAGTGCAAGTCTTTCTTCACTTTCATCGGGATGGGTTCTATAAATCTTTCTGATTTTATTTTGCAGTTCAGAATACTCTTCAAAATCTTCTTCTGAGAAACTAATCAACTCATCTTTGATGGTTGTATTTTCAATTGGAATCTTATTGTTGTTTTCCTGCATATAGCCGGAAATATTTCCTTTGGAATCAATTTTTAATAATAAACCTTCGTGCTTTGCCATATACACCTCTGTCCTGAAGTAAAAATTATAAAAATCACTTCAATTCACTTTGTCATATATTTTTCTTGAAAAGTATGAGATTATTGTATCACACCGGTGAAAAAATTCCAACAGCTTTTGGATTACAACTGAATAACTATATTGAAATGATGATAGCAGAAAAATATTTCAACGGCAGCAATGCAGAATTTCTTGAGCGATACAATGCTTATTCAGGAAAAAGTCTTTCGGCTCGTATTCTAAAAAGGATGATGAACAAGTGGAAGTATGATCTGAATGACAACCACATTTACTTCAAATCGTATAAGGAAAATAACATCAGAAAGGTGGAAGTAAAGTATGATTGTGAAAATGATAATTCGGACAGTGAGTACGTTAGGTACGATAAGTACGATGAAAATATAGCTGTCTGATTTATCGTTTTTATCGTCCTTATTGTCCACAACGCAGATGTTGAGCAGAATTTGGCGGGTTGTCCGACTTTCAGGAAAAAACGGATAAAGTACCCGACTTTAAGTAAAAATCGAAATTTGGGCGAATTTACGGCAGAGAGAAAAACAGCTTCTACAAGCAGTTTTTTCAATATCAGCCTGTGATTTACCGGGTAGGTAGTTAAGCAGGATAAAGGCGTATTCCGTGCAAGCACGATTGCGCCGAAATACACCGTCCGGCAGTGCCGTTCGGGCAATATAAAAGGTGTTACTTTTTTCAGAAAGTGTTACTAAATGTATTCCGTAATATCTAAAAGTTAGGTGTTCAAGCCAAAAAGCACGGAACAAAAATGTATGACAAGGGAGATAATATGCTTTTATTAAAATCATTAACCAAATCAACAGAGAAAGGACGATGAAAGAATATAGACAATCTGCAACTGCATAGTTTTTACCGAGGTGTTTAAGGTGAAAACAAAAATCATCTTTGAAAACCAAAATGAAAATGCAGAGCAGAAAAATGTCAGTAAAGAATTTGAAAATGAAATTAAAAAATCAATCTTCCTTGTACTTCAAGAGCAGGGTTATCTTACTCAGAATCAGTACGAGGAGTGTCTAAAGAAATTGAAAGCTTATACTAATACCTAATAAAAAGTAGAAAATCTTTGCGGTCTAATTTCCACAATACTGCGTTGTCGTCCTTGCAAGGCGTTAGCCTTGCGGCGTCCTCCGCCTTGTCTTGCGAAAATTATCCTCGCAAATATTAATCAACTTTCTATCAGGTATTAGTATTAAAATCCATAACGGGAAATTTTCAGAGTGTCACAACAACTGTCGCTCTGAAAATTTCTCTGGACATTGTGAGAATCAATAATATACTTGTGTTGCCGAAGGAGGTATAAAAATGTTAAATAAGTTTGAAAACGAAGTCAAAAAGATAGCGGCTTACTGCCGCGTGTCAACCGACAATCTCGATCAGGCAAATTCACTTGAGAGTCAGCAAAGATATTTCAATGAGTATATAAAACGCAATCCGCTGTGGGAACTCTATGAAATTTATGTTGACGAGGGAATCAGCGGAACGAGTACAAAAAAGCGAGCGTCATTCAACCGAATGATAGAAGATGCGAAAGCAAAAAAGTTTGATTTGATTATCACAAAGGAAATCAGCAGATTTGCCAGAAACACTCTTGATAGCATTGGCTACACAAGAGAACTTAAAAGCTACGGCATAGGCGTGATTTTTATGAATGACAATATCAACACGCTTGACCCTGACGCAGAACTTCGACTGACAATTATGTCGTCAATCGCTCAGGAAGAGAGCCGAAAAACCTCCGACAGAGTAAAGTGGGGACAACGCAGAATGATGGAGCAGGGCGTTGTGTTCGGCAGAGATATGCTGGGCTACGATGTCCGTGACGGAAAGCTTTACATAAATCAAGAGGGTGCAGAAACCGTCAGATTAATCTATCATAAATTTCTCAAAGAGGGCAAAGGAACTCATATTATCGCAAAGGAGTTGCGAGATGAAGGAATCAAGACCTCAACCTATATGAAAGACTGGTCATACACGGTGATATTGCGAATTCTCAAAAATGAAAAGTACTGCGGTGATTTGATTCAGCAGAAAACCTACACGCCCGATTATCTGTCGCACAACAAAAGATACAACAAGGGCGAGGTTGAGTATGTGACAATCCGAAATCATCACGAGCCGATTGTTTCAAGAGAGATGTTTGAAGCAACGCAACGAGAGCTTGAACGCCGAAAAAATCTTCACGGAGCAAAAAACGGCTTTGCAAACCGATACTCTCTTTCGGGAAAAATAATCTGTGCAGAGTGCGGTTCAACCTTTATCCACCGCAAAAAAACTTCATCAAACGGAAATCAGAATGAAAGCTGGGCTTGTATTCAGAATCAGAAGTACGGCAAGGAGCAAACTAACAAAAATAATGAAAAGGTCGGCTGTTCAAATGTTTCAATAAACGAAAAGGACATTCGTTCAATCCTGCAACATATTATTTCAGATATTATGAAAGATAGAAATAGAATTTTAGAAAGCATATTGCAAATCGTGTCCGATGTTCTGAAATCAGATAAAGAGAAAGACAACATAACCTATTTTGAAAACGAGCTTGAAAAGATAGAAAACAAAAAACAAAAGCTACTTGATATGTGCCTGTCGGGTGATATAGAGACCTCGGATTACCGCAAAGCCTGCGAACGCCTCAAAGCAGAATACGAAACAATATCCGAAAAACTGCAAAAAGAAAAAGCCCACAGCAGTATGCTTGCGGACAAGGAAAAAATAATCAGTGAAATTAAAGCTTATGTAAATTCAATCATAATTGGTGAAGAGTGGAGCGATACATTTTACCGCAACATAGTAGATAAAATTGTAGTCAACAAAAATCGTGAGCTTGACATTCACCTTAGATTCATTCCCGACAAGTGGAGTGCTAAAATCCTCTGCGGTAAGGCTGAAATTGACAGCTATAATGAAAAATTTTCCAACCAAGGCACTTCAGAGCCTATGTCCGTTAATGTTGCTTTTAATTCCGGCAAAGGCATTGTAAATCTCTGACTAAGGTAACGGAGAGATGCCCCTAATTCACCATCAGGACCTCCATACCCCTAAATGTGATAGTTTTTAGCAATAAAAAAACAGCTCAATACTTGATGTAGTGCGATTGAATACTATCTTATCAATAAAACTACGCAGAATTGCGCTTTTTTCGCCTTCTGTGACGTTTTTTGATTTAAGCTTTGATATGACATTTTTATTTTTTTCAATCAAATTTCGCCTTAACTTTGGCAATTTATCATCATTATTAGCTTTTGGTTGTTGCTCACGAAGTCGTGAGATTTGTCCTTGAACAAGCTCTCTGCGCTCTTTGTATTCTTCAAGCGTATAAACTCCATCTTCGTAAGCCTCTGTAATTCGTTTTAATTTTAGGTTTTCTTTTTCAATCAATGCTTCAAAATCAATAGCAGGCTCAGCTGTCCCTGTTTCCTTAACCTTGATTTTGAACAGCCCTGTTTCAAAAGCCTGCTCCAAAGCGAGAATAACCATATTATTAATCTTATTAATTGAAATTGAATGTGATACTGAGCAATGGCCGTGGGAGTAGCCTATACATTGAAGGGAAGTGCCTCTGACTGCCATTGACAGAGTTCTGCCGCAGTTAGAACATTTAACAAGTCCGTGAAGCATAAATTCTTCGTTGCTCTTGTGGTGTGAATAAGGAATGTAGCTTTTTTTGTTCTTGTGTATTAATTCTTGCACTTTATTAAAGGTATCTTCATAAATAATAGGCTGGTGTGTACCGTCAACCACAATAACATCCTTGTTTTCAAAATCCCTGTGAGTTTTGCCCTTAGGGTTCCAACGGATTTTGCCTATGTAAACAGGATTTTGCAATATGTATTCAACGGTCCGATTTTCCCAGTTGTTACCTCTTGTGGTTTTAATTCCCAAATCGTTCAAGTGTGTAGCAATCTGCCTTGCCCCTTGTCCGGATAGATAATCATTGAAAATCTGCTTTACAATAGGCGCAGAATCAGGGTTGATAACATATTCTTTATCAACAATATCATAGCCAAATGCAGGAACGGAAACAGCTCCGCCACGTTCAACCTTTTCAAGCATCCCTCTTTTGACTTCACCGGAAAGCCTAATACTGTAGTATTCATCGGACCATTCAATAATACGCTCAATCAGAGTTCCAAAAGGACCGTCAATAACCGGCTCTGAAACGCTGATAACCTCAACACCGTTTTTGCGTAACTGAGCTTTATAAAATATACTCTCTTCTTGATTTCGAGCAAATCGGCTGAATTTCCAAAGCAGTATAGTAGAAAATGGGGAAGGCTTGTTTTTTGCTGTTGCTATCATTTTAACAAACTCCGGGCGCTTGTCTGCTCTACGTCCGGAAATACCATCATCACGAAAAATAAACTCTCTTGGTATGATATATCCGTTTTGTTTTGCAAATTGCTGAATAGTCTTAATTTGGCTTTGCGGTGACAGTTCCGTTTGATTGTCTGTGCTTACTCTTATGTAGGCGGCAGCGGTTTTTAATTCACTATTTTTCATTGTATCAACTCCTTGAAAAATTGTGCAAAAATGCCCTTGCATAATTCTATTGCAAATTAAACAAGGGTATGATACAATATTACTTGTTCGGGTAAGATTGTATCATACAACCTTGCTTCTTCGCTCTGATGTATTGCAGTACATCAGGGCGATTTTTTATTTTACTTAACTTTCATTTTACATCTTACAAGCTCTAGGTATTGACCATTTGAAATATATACATATCTTGAATTATCAAAATTATCATTGCTAATAATATTATCACTATTGGTATCTGATGTTAAAGCGTAGTAAGCACTATAATCACTTGTACAGGTAAGCTTGTATTCTCCGGCAGGCACATCAACACCGACCAAATATTGACCTTCAGTTAAATATCCATTATCATATTCAACTTTCTGTCTTTGAGAAACAGGACGAGCTTCGCACCTTGTCAAATCCAAATACTGACCATTAGAAACGGTGAAATAGTTTTGACCGTCAAAATTGTTGTTTGCAATTATATCATCACCGTTTGCATCTGAATAAATTCCGTAATAAGCACTGTATAAACCTGTAGGGTAAGCGATATATGTACCGGCAGGAATATCCTTACCAACTTTGTAATAATCTTCTGAATAAATAATAGGCTTTGTTTCTATACCGCCGATATCTACGAATAGCGAAAGGTCTGTCTTTTCCTTTTTTAAAGCATTGATTTTTATCTTTAAATCATCATAACTGTCATTTGTAGTACATTTTCCGCTGACAGTTAAATAGTCACCTTTATTTATTTTCTTTTTTGCGTCAAGGTAAATTGTAAAATTAACTTTTTCATAACCGTCAGTTTCATATAAAGTATATTGATATTTACCTTTGCTTTTATCTGCTGAAGTTACTTTGATTGTTGTTGTTATAAATTCTTCATCATAAATAATTGGATCGTTGCATAGTTTTTTAGTGTTAATTTTTTTAAATTTAGGGTATTTATCGCCAACAGATACAAATAGATCTTTTTCATCATAAAGCCAATCATTGCCATATAAGTCGATTTCCAGCTCATCGTTTATGTCATATACACTACATGTACCTTTTACTGTAACATAATCACCGATATTGATTTTTTCATTTGGGCTAAGATAAATTTTGATTGAAATTTTATTAAAATTACTAAAACCATATCTGATATAATTATAATAACTAAATCCATCTTTATCTTTTTCAATATTATTTACTTTTATTGTTGTAATTATAGTTTTATCGTCATATCGTTCATAATTTTCAACTAAATCTTTAGTGTTTACGCTTGGAGTTGTTTTTTCAGGTGTAGTGCTTTCTTCAAATGTATCAACCCCTGCTTCGCTAGAGGTTGACGGTTCTATATGTTTCACATTTGAAGTGTTTGCTATTACTATGCTTCCTAATAAAATAATAGCAATAACAATAAACACAGGTGACCAATGCTTTAACCATTGTTTCGAAAAACGTTTAGGCTCATCAATTTCACCGCTAATTTTGAAATTTGGCTTGTTTGCAAAGTCTTTTTCATTTTCATCAACAGTTGTTGTATTTTGCTCAACCTGTAATTTGATTTCTTCTTCAAGTTTAGTACCACAATTAGGGCAGAATTTACTATCTGCTTCATAACCGCATTTTTGACACTTCATAATTATAATCCCCTTTAATTAAATTATTTTATGTGAAGCGGATGTGAATCCGCTTTTTTCAGAACCTAATAAATTAACACTTGAATTTTTAATAACAGCAATATTAGACTTTCTTGTAATCTCACTTACCTTAACCGGCAGAGAATTACTATTATTATCAATTAAACAGTACCAAGAAAAAATTTTTATAAATAATGATTTTCACCCTGCATTAGCCTCTAATTCATTATGTATCACAGGGTTAAAATCATCAAAATGATTTAATTCTATATGTCTAATTTCGTGCTTTGTAGCTTTCTTTTGGGTAGCTATTGATAATTTAGTATTAATATATACGTTATAGTTTCCGTCTGAATCAATAGTCGTTAAACCTTTTACTTTAAGAGGTAATTCAATACCTCTAATAAAAATATCATACATTCACATCTATCCTTTATTTAATCTTTTTTTAGTGCTTCAATAATCTTAACCGCTTGTTCAACATCTTCTTTTGTAGCACCCTTTGCAAGAGAAAACAGCATACGCATTTCTTCTCTATTTTTGAGTTCTTCAAGGTATTCTTGTAATTCATCAGATATTTCAGCTGATTTTTTAGAATCTGTTAGGGTATTCATATCAACGTTAAATGTATCTGCAATAGCTTCTAATATTTCAAGGCTTGGTTCTCTTGCACCACTTTCATACATGCTAATAGCACTTTTACCAACACCAATTTTTAATCCTAATTCTTCTTGGCTCATACCGTTTTGCAATCTTAATCTTTTTAAAACATCTTGAAACATCTTGTAATCTCCAATCAATTTTGTATTATCATAGTATCACATAATGTGAAAAAAATCAAGAAAAAAATTCACAAAATGTGTTGACAAATAAAAATATTAATGCTATTATAAAATTGTTCACAAGATGTGAACAGCGAAAGAAGGTGAGAAAATGTTAGATGCACATGTAATAGGCTTGAAAATTAGAAATAGAAGAGAAGAATTGCATAAATCAAAAGAAACCTTGTGTAAAGAAGCTGGAATTAGTTTATCTGCTTTGGCTATGTATGAAACAGGTCAAAGAGTTGCGAGAGATGAAATTAAACCTAAAATAGCTAAAGCACTTGATATGACTATAGAGGCTCTTTTTTTTGCTATATAAGTTCACAAATTGTGTACCTAGTCTGTTTTTATTACGTTTTAATAATAACAAAACCAGTCCCATAATAAGGACAGAAAAGAGGGCTTCAACGAATAACGAAAACAAGCATTCCTGCATAAAAGATAAGGAGGTGGTTTTTATGGCAAGTCGAAAGCTGACAGCAAAAATGTACATTGAAATAGAGGGCAAGGATGTCCTTTGGTATGAAATTGATGAGGACGGCAAAGTCACTTGGCACTTGCCTAAGGAAGAGGGGAAGAAGTACAGAGATAGAATGTTGAAAAATATCGGTGAGCAGATGAGCAGATATGCTTATGCCCATCCTGAAAGTCTATAAAAGAGAGGTGAAGAAATTTGGAAATTCTAACCGAAATGCAAAGAAAACAATTAAAAACAACGGCTGAAAGAGTTGATTTATGTTTAGGCACTATTAGGGCTATTGGCGGTGACGTTAATACAAAAGCTAGAGTTTTAAAGCTGAATTTCCAAAATAGAGATGATGTACAAGCTTTAGCTATTGATTTAAACGCTACAGCATTAATTCTTGATAATGTGAAAAGAACATTAGATTTTGTTCTTGATTATGTTAAGGAGGTGTAAAAATGAAAAATATATTATGGACAATACTTGAGCTAATCCAGCTGTACTTATACGCAATCGGCAGTTTAGTACATAAGTTGTTTGTTAAACTGTTTCCTGCTTCAGCAGCACTGTTTGCTTTATTATTCACAATCGGCTTAGAGTTCGGTGTTAAAGACGGACTGACAGCGAACACAACATCAGTTGTTATTACTCTGTTAGTGTTTGTAATTTTGTCTTTACTCTATATTGTGGACAAGCTACACACAAAAGTAAAGGAGAGCGAGAAGTAATGCCCCAAGATTTAGCAATAGGGCTGTTGGTATCAGCAGTAATTATTCTTATCGCAAAGCCGATTATAGACCTAATAAAAAAACGCAAAAAATGAGCCATCGGAAAAAATTCCAAAATGGCTCACAAAAATTAACTTAATTTGATTATAGACGATTTTTAAAAATTCGTCAAGAGAGGAATTTATTATGAAAACAAGTAAAATTACAATTCGTTCATTATTTGGAATAAAAGAAAAAGTGCTAAATGGCACATCAGTAGAGATTACAGGCAAAAAGGGAGCAGGAAAAACATCAATTCTTGATGCAATCCGTTACGCTCTGACAAATTCATCAAACAGGGATTTAATAATCAAGCAGGGTGCTGATGAGGGCGAAATTCTAATTGAAACTGACACAGGATTGTCTATTAACCGCAAGGCGAGAAATTCTAAGGCTAATGTGATTAACGTTAGCGATAATGACGAAAGAATTACAAAACCTGAAAGTTATCTCAAATCAATTATTTCTACACTGCAACTTAATCCGGTAGAATTTACTCAAATGAGTAAGCAGGAACAGAACAGGGCTATTTTGGATTTAATTGAATTTGATTGGGATATGAATTGGATCCGAGAGAAATTCGGAGAAATCCCTACAGGCGTTGATTATAATCAGAACATCCTGCAAGTGCTTAATGATATACAGTCCGAAAAGGGCGTCTATTACCAAAGCAGACAGGACCTTAACAGAGATATTCGCAACAAACGAGCATTTATAAGTGATATAGCAAAGGATTTGCCGGAAAACTACAATGCTGAACAATGGGAAAACTACGATTTGCAATCAAAATACACTGAACTTTTACAACGCAAGGATATTAATAACAAGATAGACAGAGCACAGCAATTTAGAGATAACTATAATAATAAACTTCGTGGACTACAGGCTCAGCGAGATATTGACATAACCTCAGTAGAAAACAGTATTAATAATGAACGTGAACAGTTAAAAACCTCTATAGCAAGAATGAAAGCAGAGATTACTTCAGCAGAGGACAAGCTGAACAGTCTAAACGAAAAATTCAATGATAAAGTATCGGTTATCAACGCAAATTATAATGCGTCCAAGGAAAAACTTGATAAAGATACAGACGTAGCTTCTCAGTATGCGGATATGCAGAAACAGCCTGTTAACGAATTACAGGACGATATTTCTTATGCCGAGCAGATGAAAAAGCACCTATCGGAATACAAGCGGATGAAAGATATGCAGGCTGATTTAGATGCATTAATCTGCAAAGCAGAGGAATATACAGAGAAGATTGAACTTGCAAGAAACTTGCCCGGAGAGATTTTACAGAAAGCAAGTTTACCTGTTGAGGGATTAACGGTTGAAAACGGCGTTCCATATATTAACGGTTTGCCTATATCTAACTGCTCCGACGGAGAATTATTAGAACTTTGCGTAGATGTGGCTATAAGCAAACCGAGCGGTTTACAAATTATTCTCATTGACGGAGCAGAGAAACTTGATGATGAAAGCAGGGAATTGCTCTATAAAAAATGCAAGGAAAAAGGTCTGCAATTTATTGCAACAAGAACTACTAACGATAATGAACTTATCGTTACCGAATTATAAGGAGGTATTTTAATATGGCTACACATTGGAAAAAACTAACAAATCCCAACTATTTGGGTGCTTATTCCATTGAAAACGGACAAGATTTAATATTAACTATTAAATATGTAAACGAGGAAACTGTTATCGGCACAGACGGAAAGAAAGACAACTGTGTTGTATGTCATTTTGTAGAAAACGTCAAGCCTATGATACTCAATTCTACAAATATGAAAATGATTACAAAGCTATACAAAACTCCGTACATAGAGGATTGGACAGGAAAGAAAATCCAAGTGGGTATTGAAAAAATTAAGGCTTTTGGTGAAGTAGTCGAGGCTCTGAGAATTAGGAAAACTATTCCTCAAATTCAAGCAAAAGAATTACCTAAATGTGAAATTTGCGGTAATGATATTCAACCTCTTAGCAATATGACAGCAGAACAGGTTGCGGTATATACAAAGAATAAATATGGTAAACAGCTTTGCTCTGCCTGTGCTACTAAACTTGCACAGAAAGCAACTGAACAGAATGATTCAGAGGGGGAAATAAGTAATGCAGTTGACTAGCGAAAACTACTTTAGCCTTGAAAATCAAATGAAATATATGGGTGTATCCCAATTCAAAGCCTTTGAAAATTGCCAAGCTTCCGCTTATGCGGAAGTTACTGGCAATTATGAGCAAGAAGCAACCACACCGTTACTTGTAGGCTCATATGTTGACGCCCATTTTGAGGGAACCCTTGATATTTTCAAAGCACAGCACCCACAGTTATTTAAGCGTGACGGTAATCTTAAATCTGAATATACCAAAGCTGAGCAGATTATTGAACGTGTAGAACGTGATGACTTATTTATGAATTATATGTCAGGCGAAAAGCAAGTTATAATGACAGGAGTTATTGAGAATGTTCCGGTCAAGATTAAGATAGACAGTTACCATCCTGACAAGATTGTGGATTTAAAGGTTATGAAAGATTTTCAGCCTATGTACATTCCGGAAAAAGGTAAACTTAATTGGATTGAGGCTTGGAGATACGATTTGCAAGGGGCTGTATATCAGGAAATAGTAAGACAGAATACAGGCAAAGTCTTACCGTTCTATATAGCAGCAGTAACTAAAGAGAAAGAGCCGGATATTGGAATTTTTGAAATTCCTCAAAGCTATCTTGATGTGGAGCTTGAGAGTTTTAGAAGCAAGGTTATGTTATATGACACAATTAAAAAAGGAATGATTGAGCCTGAGAGGTGCGAACATTGCGATTATTGTAAGGCAAGTAAAGTGTTGAGTAAGGCAGTTAGTTTAGAGATGCTTGATTATGAATAATGTTATTTTAACAGGGCGATTAGTAGCGGACCCGGAACTAAAGACAACTCCCTCAGGTGTTGAGGTTACAAGCTTTAGGATTGCAGTCAATCAGAACTATGTAAAACAAGGCGAGGAACGTAAGGCGGACTTTTTTAATGTTGTTGCTTGGAGGCAGACAGCAGCATTTATTTGCAGGTATTTTCATAAAGGTGACGGTATTGATATTGTAGGTAAGCTACAATCACGTTCATATATGGCTAATGATGGCTCAAACAGATATGTTGTAGAGGTAGTTGCAGATAGCGTTGAATTTCCGCTTTCTAACAGTAAGAAGGAAGAACAGGGATTTAATCAAACAACTGCTGTACCTTCTACACCTTCTCAGGCTGTAGATGTATCACAACTAACTGTTGATGATGATTTACCATTCTGAGGTGTACGGTATGACAATACAAATTGACAGCAGAGAAAAAGCAAGGGCTATTAAAAAGATTATTTCCGAATTTGATAAGCAGGAGACAACTCACTTTGTTTCAAAACTTCCCTGCGGTGACTATTGCGATTTGGATAATGCAAGATTTTGTATAGATAGAAAACAAAACTTACTTGAAGTTTGCAGTAACGTCTGTCAGCAACATAAACGCTTCACAGAGGAATTAAAACGAGCAAACAGGTTAGGTATTAGACTTGTGTTTTTAATTGAACACAGCCCAAATATCAAGAGTTTAGAGGACGTTAAGAGTTGGGTCAACCCAAGACTTAAAGAGTCTCCTCTGGCGGTTTCAGGCGAAAGACTTTACAAAATATTATCAACTATGGAAAAAACTTATGACACAAAGTTTTATTTTTGCAGTAAATCTGAAACAGGACAGAGGATTATAGAAATCCTACAGGAGCAGAAAAATAAAAATGGCTAATCCACAACTAGACAATGGTTACATAAGAATAGCTAACGAATTGTATATAGAAATATATAAGGCAGATTTGAGTGCATCCGAATTGAGAATAGTGCTTTTCATTATGTATCAAACATACGGTTTCAACAAGAAAACAAAGAAACTATCCGCTAATTATATTTCAAACAGTATAGGTATTCCGGTCAAAACTATCAGACGTGCCATAAGCACTCTTATTGACAAGAATATATTAGTAGCTAAAAGCAATGGAAAGAACAATACGGCTAAATCTTATGGAATACAAAAAGATTATGAAAAATGGGTACTCAAAAATGAGTACACCCCTACTCAAAAAAAGGTATCCCCACAAATGAGTAGCCCCCTACCCACTAATGGGGTACTCAAAAATGAGCCTTTGGGTACTCAAAAATGCGTCTTTGACTACTCAAAAATGAGTACCAATAAAAGACAATATAATAAAGACAATATAATAAAAGACAGTAGTAGTAGAACAACCACTGACCAAAACGCAAATAAACCAACCTTAGACGATGTTTTTGTTTATGTTCGAAAAAAGGGTTACAGGTTCGACCCAACTAAATTTTTTAGGTACTATGAAATTATAGGTTGGAAATACAAAGGTGCCCCTATCGAAAACTGGAAGGCGTTAGCAGACAGATGGAATGATACTGAGAACGTCAGCTGTTCTACATCTGCATCTTATGATATTGAGGAATTGGAGAAGATAGAATGAACACAGAAAAAGAATTAAAACCTTGTCCGTTTTGTGGTGGGTAAGCTGAGTATTAAAAGCGTGGCAATGTACATTTAGGCATTACCGAAACATCTTTGACGTTTAAAAGATGTTTTGATGTTAAGTAGATATAGAGAGAATTTTAAGAAAGAAGGAACAAAATGATTACTAACATTCCAATTAACAAACTCCATGCACACCCGGATAACCCACGTAAGCAGTTAGGCGATTTAAAAGAACTTGCTAACAGCATAAAAGCAAATGGTATATTCCAAAATTTAACTGTTGTGCCAAATGATGATGACACATACACAATTATTATTGGTCATAGAAGAAAAGCAGCAGCGGAAATTGCAGGATTGAAAGAATTGCCCTGCGCCATTGTTGAAATGACAGAGAAAGAGCAACTGTCAACTATGTTGCTTGAAAATATGCAACGTTCTGATTTGACGGTATATGAACAAGCTCAAGGTTTTCAACTTATGCTTGACTTGGGCGAAAGTGTTGAAAATATATCAAAGCAAACAGGCTTTTCAAAAACTACAATCTATCATAGAGTACACTTGCTTGATTTAGATCCGGAAGAATTCAAGAATTCACAAAAGAGAGAAATTTCCATAAATGATTATATTAAGCTCGAGAAATTGAAATCCACTGAACGAAAAAATAAAGCACTAAAAGTTATGGGAACGAGCGATTTTGAATATAGATTGAAATCACTTATTGAAGAGGAAAAACGTGAAAGTCAAGCAGCAGAAGTTCTTGAATATCTTAAAACAATAGCAACAGATATTTCATCTGATGATAGGAAAAAATATTCATATAAGGCTTGGAAATATTGCTACGATTTAAAATCAATCAAGAGTTTTGTTGAAAGTGTTACTAAAGGTGATTCTAAAGAAAACGTTTACTATTCACTTGATGGTTCATTCATTAATTTCTATGTTGAAGAAACTGAAGATGAGATAACAGAAACTAAAGAAACTGCTGAAGAAATTGAGAGAAAACAGAAATTTGAAGAAGTAGCCATAAAAATCAAGCAGACATCTGAAACTATGAGCAACCTGCGTAAAGATTTCCTAAGGAATTATAAAGGTAAAAAAGAACATTTTGACTATCTTCTTAATTTAGTTCTCGGCACTATGGTTCTAAAGGTTAAAAATTATGATAATAACTCAATTTACGAAATCGCTGATTTTATTGGCGATATTCTAAATATAAAAATTGATAAAACTATTTATCCATCAAAATTTGAACAGGAAGACTATGAAAAACTATTCAAAGACGATAAAACAAAACTTCTATTACTATGTATTTGCAGTAAATACGAAAAGAAATATGAACGTTATTATAACGGCACTTCCTATGAATATGCGGAAAATGAGAAATTGGACAGGCTATATGAAATCCTTGAAACGGTGGGCTATCAGATGTCCGAAGAAGAAAAAGCTTTCAAGGACGGAACGCATAAGTTATTTAAAGAAATAAAACTATATTCAAAAAGTGAAAACAGCAATTTAACATAAAACGCTTGGAACAGGAGGGCTGATGAAATGTGAGCGATAAAAAATTAAAAGTGTGCTGGATTTCGGCAGGTGTTTCGTCATTTGTTGCAGGCTATCTCGAAAGAGAAAGCATAGATAAATATATTTACATAGACATTTACGACCAACACCCCGACAGTATGCGTTTTATAAAAGATTGCGAAAAGGCATTAGGCAAAGAAATTGAAATATTAAAATCGCCTTATGATAGCGTAGAAAACGCTATAAAAACGGCAAAGGTCGTAAGGTTGCAAGGTGGATTTGCTCCCTGCACAAATTGGTTAAAAAAGCGTGTTCGTAAAGAGTGGGAATATGAACATAGGGACTATGAAATAACTTATGTTTGGGGTATGGATTTGGACGAAAAACACCGTGCCGACAGATTGCAAGAAACAATGTTTGAATTTGAGCATTGTTTCCCGTTGATTGAGCGAAATTTAACAAAACAAGACGCTCACGGAATTTGTGCAGAATTAGGCATAAAACGCCCCGCAATGTACGATTTAGGTTACAACAACAATAATTGCGTAGGTTGCGTCAAGGGTGGTATGGGCTATTGGAACAAAATAAGAGTTGATTTTCCAGAAGTGTTTGCAAACAGAGCAAAGCTTGAGAGAAAAATAGGGTATAGCATATTAAAAGAATGTTACCTTGACGAACTTGACCCGTCCAGAGGGCGAATGAGTGAAGAAATACAGCAAGAATGCAACATTTTTTGTATGCTGAATATTTGAAAGGAGGGCTGACAATGGCAAGACGAGGAGAATGTATCTATAAAAGAAAAGATGGCAGATGGGAAGCAAGATACGAAAAAGGCTATAATTCTGAGGGCAAGAAAATATATGGTTCTGTATATGCAAAGACGTATTCTGAGGTTAAATCAAAAAGAAAACTCTATTTAGTAAATCCTCAAAGGAAAAAAGCAGTTCAATATGGTAGCATTCCTCAAATTGCAAGCGAATGGCTATATATCAAAAAGCATAGTATTGGTATTACTACATTTAACAAATATGAAAGCATATTGTTGAATTATATAAATCCTTATTTCAGTAATATGTTGATTGCTATGGTTCGTAAGGTAGATATAGCTAATTTTATCAGCTGGCTCAAAATCAAAGATATTAAAATATCAACTATCAATACTATTCTATCTGTATTAAAACAGATATTTTTTCACGCAGAAGAAGAATACAACATTAAATGTCCTGTTATAAGAAAACTCAAAAATCCTAAATCAAACGATAAAAGAGTTTTATCAAAATCAGAACAGGAAAAACTTGTAAATTATCTGTTGAAAAATGATAGCATATATTCTTTCGGAACTCTATTAGCTTTACACACAGGAATAAGATTAGGTGAATTGTGTGCGTTAGAATGGCCTGATATTACGGACGGCAAAATCCACATATCAAAAACTATGCAAAGGTTGAAAAATGATAAAGGTGAAAGTGTTGTTATGACAACAACACCTAAAACTATCAATTCTAACAGAGCAATTCCAATACCTAAATCTATTGAAGAAATTGTATATAAGCATAAGAAAGAAAAAGGATATGTTTTAGGAAGAAAAGACAATAAGTTTACAGAACCAAGATTAATGCAGAAAAAATTTGATGAAATTGTATCTGCTTGTAATCTTGAAAATGTACATTTCCATACCCTGCGACATACTTTCGCTACAAGATGTATTGAAATAGGTTTTGACATAAAAACTCTATCGGAAATATTAGGGCATAGTCAGACTTCAACAACACTCAATATATATGTACATTCATCAGACGAACAGAAACAAAAATCAATGGATATGATTACTTTGTAGTGGGGAGCGTGAGAAAAATGGCAAGTTGTAAGGATTGCTTACATTACGAACTTTGCAGAGTGGGGTTAAGTTTGCCTGATTATGTTAATTGCAACTACTTTAAAGACCGCAACAAATTTGTGGAGTTGCCTTGTAAGGTTGGAGATAAAGTTTATTATTTTTTTAGTGATAGTAATTACAAAAAATATGAAGTGTGTGAAATCGTTGGATTTCACATTGATAAATATCGTACAGCTTTTCAAATTGAATTGTGTGGATACAAATGTCTTGTTGATACAGAATTTCTTGGAGAAAAGATATTCTTAACCCGTGAAGAAGCCGAACAGGCACGAAAGGAGCGTGAAACAAAATGAATAATTTTAAAAACTGGACAGAGGTTACAAAAGGACTTTATCGCTATGTTATAGGTGCAAATATTTGTTATGAGATACATATTTTAAATTGGTACTTTGATACAGATATTCTTACGGCAAAAGCGTCTTTGTATTTAGTGGGCGATTGGAAACAGTCAAACGGAAATTCGTTTTTTGAAAGAGAAACTATTTTAGCCGAACAACCCGTTTTTAAGTGTCTTGAAGCGGCACAAAAAGACAATGATGAAAATAATAAATAGGGGTGAAAACAATGGCTAAATATATTGATATAGAAAGTTTATTTAATAAACACAATAATGAAATTATGATTTGTGGTAGAGGTAGTTGTGGTAAGCAACTTTTCGTTAATTTTATAACCGAATTGGTGAACGAACCACCAGTTGATGTTGTTGAAGTAGTCAGGTGTAAGGATTGTAAGTGGATTAATAAAACAAAAATGATTTGTACTAATCCTCACAATAGAGTCTTTAACACAGGAAAAACAGTTTATAGTAATAATTTTTGTAGTTACGGTGCAAAAATGGATAAGGAGTGAACAGAGATGAAAAAAACATTAATTTCCGTATTAATATTTACCATATTATTAGCAATAAGTTGGGCGATTGTATCAGGATTTATATGGCTTATATGTCTTTGTTTTGGCTTTAAATTTAACTTCCTGATTGGCACTGGAATATGGCTTATATTAGTTCTTATTAATCTTGTTTTTAAAAGAACGGAGTGAACAGGAATGATATGCAGTCAATGTCAGAAATGCGGTAAATGTGGGAAACCATATAGTTCAAACAGCAATTACGCTGAAAGATGTAAAGATTTTCAGAAAAAGAAAATTACTAACTTTGAAAAGATTAAATCAATGACGATTGATGAAATGACTGAGCAACTATTTTTTATTTTTGCTTGTGATAATGGTTGCCCTGTCAAGAAAGACATAAATTATGACTGTTTATTTACTGGTTGTAAAATAGGTATTAAAAAATGGCTCGAAAGCGAGGCGGTAGAATGACACCACAGGAAGCAATTGAAATAATCACAAATGCAGTACAAACGGAAAATATGACAGCTGAGCAGGATAAGGCATTGGCAATCGTACAGAAAGCTACTGATAAGCAGACACCAAAGAAACCAGTAGACGCAGATTATGACGGAAAAATACAAGTCGGATTTTGTCCCGATTGTGAAGAGTGTGTTTCAAGTGATTTTTGTTACAATTGCGGACAGGCTCTTGATTGGGGGTGATTAAATGACGATAAAAGAATTATCACAACTTTATTACTTAAGTCGTGAAATTGAAATTGAAAAAAGTAAACTTGAAAAGCTTGAAGAAGTTGCTACAAAGATTACTCAGGTCATTTCGCCTGTGCCCGGTGGTGGCGGTATATCAGATAAAACAGCAACGGCGGCTGCTATTGCTGATTGTGAACTTATCATTGAAAGCAAAAAACAACAGGCAAGAGCTGAATACAACAGGTTGGTAAGATATATAGCAAGCATTGATGATAGCTTTATTCGGTCAATAATCAAGTACAGATTTATTGACTTAATGAGTTGGATTCAGATTGCAAATAAAATGGGTGGGAACAACACAGCAGATAGCGTAAGAATGGCCTTGAAAAGATTTTTACGGAAAAATTAAAAGTTGTTCGTTTTGTTCGTTATGTCTGTTTTATAATATATCATAGGAGTTTTGAACATGGACGCACAAGTTTACTTACATATGGCTGATGAGTATTACAGTCAAGCTGAAAAAATAAAAGTGACAATCAAAAAATATGAATCACAGCTTGACAACAATAAAGCTAATTTAGAATATTTAAATTCAAAAATATCTTATTACCGCAGTTTGAGAAATGAGATGTTCATAACCGGCAACAAACTAAAAAACAAAGCTGACAAGATTTCTATTCCTTCTTAAAGATTTTATTTCAACAGAGCCGTTCCAATAGGGACGGTTTTGTTGCGTTTGGATGACTAATAGAGAGAGGTGGTGACGGTGGCAAAGGGAAAATATCAGAAGTGGCTTGAAAGTGAAAATCTTGTGCTCCTTGAGGGCTGGGCGAGAGACGGACTGACTGATGAGCAGATCGCTAAAAATATGGGAATTTCATATTCAACATTAAAAGATTGGAAAAATAAGTATCCGGCTATTTCGGCTGCCCTAAAAAAGGGCAAGGAAGTTGTTGATTTTCAAGTTGAAAATGCTTTGCTGTCATCGGCTCTTGAGGGGAACACAACCGCTCAAATCTTCTGGCTTAAAAACCGCCGACCCGACAAGTGGAGGGATAAGCAGAAAGAGGATACAAACGTAGAAGCTCTCGAAAGGCTGGATAATATCCTTTTGGAAATCAAAAAAGACGCAGTTAATTCTACAAAGGAATAATAAAAATGGGATATACTCAAAAACAAAAAGAATACATTGCAAAGGCAAATCACCGTTGGAATATCAAAAGCGGTGCAGTTCGTTCCGGCAAGTCTTATGTTGATGTGACTGCTATTGTTCCAATGCGTATCAGGGAACGAATAGGCAAAGATGGTCTTGTTCTTATTATTGGGGTAAGCAAAGAAACTATTGAACGAAATGTTTTACAGCCTATGCGTGAGAAGTATGGCAAGGATATTGTAGGTACAATTAACAATCGTAACATTGCTGTTGTTTGCGGTGAGCCTGTTTACTGTCTTGGCGCTGAAAAGGTCAGCCAGGTCGCAAAGATACAGGGTTCAAGCGCAAAGTATGTTTACGGTGATGAGGTAGCAAAGTGGAATAAAGATGTGTTCAATATGCTTAAATCTCGACTTGATAAGCCTTACAGTTGTTTTGACGGTGCCTTAAACCCTGAGCATCCTACGCACTGGCTAAAGGAATTTATTGATTCTGACGCAGACATTTATTTGCAGGAATACACAATATTTGATAATAGTTTTTTATCGAAGAGCTTTGTTGAAAACTTATGCAAAGAATACGAGGGCACTATTTACTATGACAGGCTTATTCTTGGCAAGTGGGTACGTGCTGAGGGTGCTATATACCGAAAGTTTGCGGATAATCCAAAGAAATATTACTGTGATATTGTTAATAAATACACCGATAGTCCTCATAAGCAATTTTTGACCTCTCAACTTAACGATATAACAATTGGTGTTGACTTTGGCGGTAACGGTTCAGGACATAGTTTTGTTGCAACCGCAAATGTTGACGATTATAAATATTTGGTTGCCCTGAAAAGCGAAAGGCATTTCGGCGATTATGACAGCAACGATATTGACAGGCTTGTGCTTGAATTTGCACAGTCTGTTTTTGACTTATACGGTGATGTTTATAAGGTTTACTATGACAATGCCGAAACCGTACTTGGCAGAGGTTTAAAAAGAGCCTTTGAAAAGAAATTTCCTGATGTAATAGTCAGAGGAGCAAAGAAAGATATTATAAACGACCGAATACACTGCACTAATAGGCTGATTGGTGCAAACAGATTTTATTATACAGACGGTTGTGATACTCTCAAAACTGCACTGAGCGAGGCTGTGTGGAACAGCAACAGTAAAGAGCAAAAGGATGAACGTCTTGATGACGGAACATCAGACATTGACAGTTTAGACGGATTTGAGTACACATTTGAAAGGGATATGAAAAAATATATTAAAGCAGATTAGGTGGTGAATTATGAGTTTTACGGACAGTTTGAGAAACTATTGGGGGAGATTATTTCCAATTAAGGATATAAAAACAGCACTTAATATAAAGGTTGCCTTGTCTGAAACAATGCTTGATAAAATTGAACTATGGCAGAATTGTTACAGCGGTAATGCACCTTGGCTAAGTGAAGATGTAGTAAGCGTTGGACTTGAAGATGCAATTTGTGTGGAGTTTTCAAATATTGTTTTCAATGAAATGGAATTAAGCGTCAGCAATCCAGAGCTTGACAAAATATTCAGGAATGCCATTGATGACATCAACGAGAATTTTCAGTCAGGACTTGCCACAGGCGGTATTATCCTAAAACCCCTTGGGGCAGATAAAGGTATTCAATATGTGCCGGCAAATGAGTTTATACCGGTTGAATATGACAGTAAAGGAAAACTATTAAAGGTGATTTTCCCTGACTTCAAAAAGATTGGTGATAGTTACTACACAAGGCTTGAATACCATTGCCTAGATGATAACGGACTGACTATTACAAATACCGCTTATATATCTGCCGACTCTAATTATCTCGGCAGAGAAATTCCCCTGACTGTTGTGGAAGAATGGGGAAACCTCCCTGTGTCTGTTAATTATCCGTTAATGACAAGGCAGGCATTCGGATATTACAGAAATCCAAAAAAGAATAACATAGACAATAGTAAAACACCGATTTCCATTTTCAACAAGGCTATTGAGATTATTAAAAAGGCTGATATTCAGTTTGGCAGGATGGATTGGGAGTTTGAAAGCGGAGAAAGAATGGTCTTTGCTGATGAAAGCTTATTCAAGGGTAAGGATAAAAACAAATTTTTAGCTAAGCTGAAAAATAGACTGTTTAAAAAAGTGGATGCTGACGGAGATGTTAATAGTCTTATCAAAGAGTATTCTCCCGAGTTTAGGATTGAAGCTTTAAAAACAGGCCTTGAAGAAATCAAAAGGACCATTGAATTTTGTGTAGGACTTGCCTATGGAGATTTGTCAAACACTTCAAATGTTGATAAAACCGCTACAGAGGTTAAAGTTGCAAAGCAAAGAAAATATAATACCGTAACAGCTATACAGGAGAATGTAAAGGATTGCCTTGAAGATTTAGTATTCGCCTTGGCTTTCTACAATTCAATGACAACAAGCGGATATGAATTTTCTTGCGTATTCAAAGACAGTATTCTTACTGATGAAGCAGAGGAACGTAAACAGGATATTCAGGACGTTAATATGGGTGTTATGTCAAAAGCCGAATACCGGGCTAAGTGGTACGGTGAAGATGAAGAAACTGCAAAAAGCAGACTCCCTGAAAACGCAGAGGTAATTGAATGATTTTCACTTCCGGAGAAATTGAGGGTATTCCTGTTAATCTTGTCCGCACCTTCTCTGATATGGAAAAAAGAGTAATGTCAAGGATTGTGGAAACTCTTAAGGACAACGGTGCCGATATTACAAGAGCTGTTGACTGGCAACTCCACAGGCTTAATGAACTGGGTAAAACCGATAAGGAAATTAAGGCGGAAATACAAAAGGCTCTTAACTTGTCTGATGAGGAGATAGACAAGGTATATTCCGATACCTTGCAAGAAAGCTACCTGAGGGATAGGACCTTGTACGAAAATATGGGACAGCCTTTTATTCCGTATGATGAGAATTTGGAGCTTAAACAGCTTGTTTCAGCTGTAATTCAGCAGACTAAAAACGAATGCAGAAACATAACCCAATCTCTTGGCTTCGCAAAAAGGCAGTCTAACGGAAAAATTACATACACCCCTTTAGGTGATTTCTACAGAAATAAGCTTGACAGCGGTTTAATGGAGATTGCAACCGGTATTACAGATTACAATACTGTTTTAAACAGGCTTGTTTCCGAAATGACCAACAGCGGAATGCGTTGGGTTGACTATGAAAGCGGTTGGAGCAACAGGGTTGATGTTGCCTGTCGCAGGGCTTTGCTTACAGGCTACAATCAGGTTGTAGCAAAGGTTAATGAGGATAACGCAGAAAAGCTTGTTACAGAGCATTTTGAAGTGTCATATCATAGCGGAGCAAGACCTACCCACCAAATATGGCAAGGCAGAGTTTACACCAAAAAACAGCTTGAAACTGTGTGTGGACTGGGAACAGTAACCGGACTATTAGGTGCTAACTGTTATCACTCATACAGTCCGTTTATTCCGGGAATATCAGTACGCACATATACAGATGAAGAGCTTGAGCGTATGAACTCAGAGGATAACACACCTAAGGAATACAACGGCAAGCAATACACTAAATATGAAGCACTCCAAAGGCAACGCAGACTTGAAACCACAATGAGAGCAGAAAGACAGAAGATTAATCTGCTTACTCAAGGTGGAGCTGATGAGGATGATATTCTTGCCGCCAAGGTAAGATACAACGGAACATCAGATGAGTATGTAAAGTTTTCAAGAGCAATGGGATTGCCACAGCAAAGGCAGAGGGTTACTGTTGACGGACTTATGAATATTGGGGACGGTAAGTATACAGGTAATAATATAGCGAAAAATAAAAATCTGGCTAAATCAATTGACATATTCAATGATAACGATTTAAAAAGTGATGATATTACTCCTAAAGAAATAATTGATGAACTTTCAAAGTCGGCTATTGGGAAAGATACAATAAAACTTTTCGAAGAGTTACCAGAAAATATCATTCTTACATATGGTTCAAATCCAAATGTTCGTGGGAAGAAATAAAGGGGGCAATTTATGTATATGTGAATAATTGTAAGAATGTACAATGGGTTGCCAGGACTATAATTCACGAGTGTACGCATTATCGCTATGGAATAGGCGGAAGTCAGTGGGCAGAGTGTGTTTGCATAGCACAAGAATTAAAACATGCAAGAGGGCGTGAATACTTGACAATTCCTGAAAAAAGAGCGATAATTAAGGCAGTAAAAACAGATGAAGATTACAAAAAACTTAATTGGAGAAAAGGAGGCATAATTAATGGCAGAAGAAAAAGTCATAGATAGACTTCGTAGGGGTGAGAAAATTATGTGTCATGTCTGTAAAAAGAGTTATTATGACGTGTCTTCTCCAAACAGACAATATTCAAATTATTTTCATTGCGAAGACTCTAATTGCAAAGGATATGTTCACGAACAGAAATCTATTGATGTTGAATAATAATCACCGCTTAACATAGTTAGGCGGTATTTTTATACCCAATAATCAATGCGTTATGTGTAGAGCATAGCGCATTTTTTATATCAAAAAATACCTTGCCGGAGGTTATCCGGCTTAATTTCAACCGCAGGCAAAGCGGAATACAAGTAATGCAGAAAGGATTTTATTATGAAAAACATTCAAACACTATTATCTGAAATCGGAATTGAAATTCCGGAGGATAAGAAAAAAGATTTTGAAACAGCCTTCAACGAGAATTACAAAACTGTTTCAGAAGTCAACAAATTGCGTGAGGCTCGTGACAATTACAAAGAACAGCTTGAAACTGCACAGAACGCATTAAAAGAGTTTGAGGGAGTTGATGTTAAGGACTTGCAAGGTAAAATCGACACCTTAAACAACACGCTTCAAACTAAAGAAACCGAATATCAGCAGAAGATTGCCGATATGGAGTTTAATTCTGTTCTTGACAGTGCTATTTCAAAATCAGGTGCAAAGAACTCAAAGGCTGTTAAGGCTCTGCTTGACCTTGACACTTTGAAAACAAGTAAAAATCAGGCAGAAGACATAACAAAGGCTCTTGATGATATCAAAAAGGATAATGACTATATGTTCACATCAGATGAGCCTTTCCAAAATCCTGTCTATAAGACAGACACAAACAATGGCAAGGGTGACCCAATGGAGGCTATGAGGTCGGCAATGGGGCTTCCTGCCGAAAAGAAATAATAATGAAATGAGGTTTAAAATTTATGGCAAACAATATCGCATTAGCAAAAAGCTATGTACCACTTCTTGATGAAGTTTATAAGAACGCATCTCTCACATCGGACCTTGACGGAGCTCCTGAGCTTGTTAGAGCCGGTGCGAATGCAAACGAATTAATTATTCCTATGATTGAAATGGATGGTCTTGCAGATTACAGCCGTAACGGTGGTTACGTTGACGGTGATGTAACACTAACCAATCAGACCGTTGCCTGCAACTATGACCGAGGCAGAAAGTTTACAGTGGACAGTATGGATAACGCTGAGACTGCAGGTGTAGCTTTTGGCAGACTTTCAGGGGAATTTATCCGTACAAAAGTTGTTCCCGAAATGGACGCTTTCAGACTTTCACAGTATGCAAGTGTTGAGGGCATCAGTAAGGCACACGGTGCAATTTCAACAGGTGACAGCCTGATTAAGGCATTGAGAACAGCCACAACAAAGATGGATGAGGATGAAGTACCTGCAGAAAACAGAATTCTCTATATCAGAAGTGACCTATACGGTATTATTGATGATATGGATACAACAAAGTCAAGAAAGGTTTTAGAGAAATTCTCAAAGATTATTTCTGTTCCCTCTGCAAGATTTGCAACAGACATTACCCTTAATGACGGCAAGACAGAGGGTCAGACTAAGGGCGGTTATAAGAAGTCCGAAAAGTCCATTGATATCAACTTTGAGATTATCCATAAGCCTGCAGTAATCCAGTTTACGAAACACCAGGTGCCTAAGATTGTTGACCCTGACACAAACCAGGACGCAGACGCTTGGATGTACGGCTATAGAATTGTGGGTATTGCAAAAGCTTACAAGAACAAGACAGCAGGTATCTACTGTCATACAGTTACAGAAATGTCTGCTGAGGCTTAAGGGGGGTATTAAATGACTGCTTTTGCAGATTATGATTTCTACAAAAAAGAATATCTATGTGGCAAGAAAGCAGTCATTGATACTGCTTCTTTTGATTTTTACGCAAAAAAGGCTACACAATACATAAGGCAACAAACCTTTGACAATATCAACGAGGATACAGAAATTCCAAATTGTGTTAATATGTGTTGCTGTGATATAGCAGAGTTGTTATATAATGCTGACAAAAACGGACACAGCACAATAACCTCTGAAAAGGTTGGAGATTTGTCGGTTAGCTACGAAAGTGCAGAAAGCCAAGGACAGGCATTGTCAAAGAATATTAAGTCTGCAATATATTTGTGGCTATCCGGAACAGATTTACTGTATAGGGGTGTTTAGCCTATGAATACAAATTCAAAGTGTACCCTTTATTTATTCAACGGTCTGGGGTATGACAGATATGTTGTATCCCGTTGTCATTACCAAGAAAATAAAGCAGGTAATGTTCTGAAAAGCGGTATGCAAAATGCAGACGGTATCACTGTGTATATCTCCTTGGATTGCCTTGTAATAACCCCTGACAACACTTTGTACCCTGCAATAGATTTGTTCCCCGGAAAGCTTAATGTGCCCAATCGCCCTGCACAGGATATGATTGTAAAGGGTGAATGTGATTTTGTATTTGATAATACCGACCAAAAGTCAGTATCGGAAAGCATGAAAAAATTCAACGGTAGCTATAAGGTTCACACAATAATGTCGGTTGATATTAAGGACTATGGGTCAAAATCATTACAACACATTAAAATCAGCGGAAAGTAGGTGGTTGTATGAAAATTGTTCAACCGCCTAACAAATCTATAAACACACCTAATGGTTATTTTAACTTGAAATGGACACAGAACTTCGGTAAGTTAACAAACGAGAAGTTTTTAAAAGCTCAAAGGTTTGTAGATAGTGAATGTATAAGGCTCATGATACCTTACACTCCTATGAACACAGGAATTTTGTATAAATCTGCAATGCTTGGTACTAAGATTGGCAGCGGCGAAATTCATCAAAACGTACCTTACGCAAGGTATCTTTACTATGGTGAGGTATACGGCCCAAACATTCCTATAAAAGAGAACGGTCAGACGATAGGCTTTTTCAGCCCAAAAGGACAGAGAAAAACACCAACAGGCAGACCGTTACAGTATGACAAAACAAAGCACCCAAAGGCAGGAAAAATGTGGTTCGAAAGAATGAAAGCGGACCATAAAGACGAAATTCTGCAAGGAGCTGCCATAATAGTAGGAGGTATTCCAAATGAACATAATTGAACTTGTTAAATCTATATTGCAGGAGTTTCCGAAAATCAGTGAGCTTGTACATATTGATTATAACGAAAACACACCTGAAGAGTTTGGTTTATATCCTACCGGCGATACTCTGATAAAAGAGGATATACTCGGAAATCAAATAAGAAAACATAGTTTCATTCTTTATGTTGTATATCAATCCATAAATGATTATGACCGACTGACTAACAGCGGAACATTGCTTGAACTGCAAATGTGGCTTGAAAGGCAGGCTAAACATCAGGAAATATCTGTAACAGTTGATGATAAAGAGCTTACAGGAACGCTCTCTAAACTTTCCTGTGCAAACGGTATGCTGTATCAGATACCGAGCGGAAATATGAATGACGGTGTGCAGTATCAGTTACAAATCACCGCAGAATATGAAATATATATTTAGAAAGAGAGGTTTTTGTCATGGCAGAAACATTAGCAGTTGAAACAGAAAACAAGTATTCAGGCAAACTGAAAAGAAGTTACTTAATGCACTACATTGACGCAAGTTTTGGCGGTGAAAGTCCCAAGTGGTTTTTAATTGGTAAGGATATCGGTGATCTATCAATGGAACTTAATCCTGAGGCAGATGAAAAGAATATCCTTGATCAGACAATCGACAACGGATATGCACCCACTCTTGGTATAGAAACGTATTATGCAAATACAAACGATGAGATTTACGATAAGATAAAGGACATTGCAATGAATCGCCTTACAGGTGAAAGTTGCAGAACGAAAATTCTCGAAGTTCTCGTTGACAATACAGCCACTATTGATTCAACAAACACTATTTCCGGTGCGAGTGCTTGGGTTGAGGATTGTTTTGTCAAGCCTCAGTCTTACGGCGGTGCAGGCGGAAACAATAGTGGTATTAACATTCCTTATAACATATCACTTGAGGGAAATCGTCAGAAAGGTACTGTCACAATTACAGATAAGAAGCCAACATTTGTAGCAACATAATTTTTGTATAACAATGGGGTGGTTTATCCACCCCTAAATTTTAAGGAGTTGATTTTATGAATAATCTAAATTTTGATACAGGATACAAGGAGTATTCAATTAACGGTGACGAAAGCAAAGTAATAAGAATAGATACAACAGATTATGCTTTGTTTGACAGAATTCAAAAGGTCTCGAAAAACATTGATAAACTATCCGAAAATTACAGAAATACAAAAGTTGAAACTGACGAACAGGCTAATGAATTGTTTGTAAAGGTTGACAAGGATATCAGAGAGCAGATTAACAAAATATTCGGCTATGATGTTTCTTCTGTGGTTTTCGGTATAACAAATTGTATGTCCATAACAAAATCAGGACATATGCTCTTTGAAAATTTCCTCAATGCTTTAATTCCTGTTATCAAAAATGATATGCAGGAAGCCGTTAACAAGCAGAATGAAAGAGTAAAGAAGTACACTTCCCAAATTCCTAAGGCGACAAAATGATTGGTCTACTACCAACGAAACTAAATGTTGATGGCAAGCTGTATTCTATTAACTCTGATTATCGTATTGCTTTACTTATTTTTGAAGCATATAACGATACGGAACTTTCACAACTAGAAAAATCAAAAGTGTGTGTAGAATGCTTATACAAAGAATTGCCAAGTGACTTTAGTGAAGCATTAAAACAAGCTGTGTGGTTTCTTGATGGCGGAGATGCACCAAAGCCAAAACAAGCTCCTAAAAAGCTAATGGATTGGGAACAAGACGAAAGCATTATCTTTCCTGCTGTCAACAAGGTAGCAGGATTTGAAACAAGAAGCGTTGAATATATGCATTGGTGGTCTTTTCTAGGTTTATTTAACGAGGTGGGCGAAGGGCTGTTTTCTCAGGTTATAAATATCCGTTCCAAACGTGCTAAGGGGAAAAAACTTGAAAAATGGGAAAATGAGTTTTACAGAGAACACCGAGAAATAATAGATATTAAAAATAAGCTTACCGCAGAAGAACAAGCTGAGGTTGATTTCATAAACAGTATTGTCTAAAGTGTACACATTACATGAAAAAATTGTTGACTTTTTACAAATATTGTTGTATCATTACCTTGTATTTTTTATAAAATAAATTGAAAAGAGGGAAAATGATGGTATGTCCGAAATGTCAATCAAATAATGTAATGGTAACAACAGAAACAACCGGTATGCATACTCGTAACAGAGGAAGAGGTTGCTTGTGGGGAATAGGCAGACTTTGCTTGATAGTCTGTACATGTGGATTATGGTTATTGATAGGTAAATCAAAAGGAAAATCAAACACAAAAGTAAATAATAAGACTGTTTGTATTTGTCAAAATTGCGGAAACAAATGGTACATATAGTTTATATAGACTTAGCCACTCCAAAAGGGTGGCTTTTCTTATGCGTACATCGTATGGTGTGCGCATTTTTTAACCTATTTTAAATTTTTTGAAAGGGGTGAATTTTTAGTGGTTGACGGTAGTTTACTGTTTGATACTAAAGTTAATACAGGTGGTTTTAACCGTGGAGTAAAAAGTATTTCCGGTGCTATAGGGTCTTTGAAATCACAATTTGTAAGACTTGGAACTGCAATAGGATTAGCTTTTGGTGTATCTCAACTTGTATCCTTTGGAAAACAAGCTATTGAAACAGCCTCGGACATTACAGAAGTACAGAATGTTGTTGATACTGCGTTTGGAAGTATGTCGAATAAAATGGAAGATTTTGCTAATACTGCTGTTGATACATTTGGTATATCAAAACTAACCGCAAAGCAAACAGGTTCAACCTTTATGGCTATGGCTAAGGGTATGGGTATAGCTCAAGACAACGCAAGTGATATGGCTTTGTCTCTAACCGGATTATCTGCCGACATGGCATCTTTTTATAATGTTGAGCAGAGTGTAGCAAGCACAGCCTTAAAATCTGTTTTTACAGGCGAAACAGAAACGCTGAAACAATTTGGTATTGTAATGACAGAGGCAAATTTAGAGGCATATGCCCTGTCACAGGGAATAACTAAGTCAATATCAAATATGTCACAAGCTGAAAAAGTCCAGCTCCGTTACAACTATGTTATGCAACAGACATCACTTGCACAGGGGGATTTTGCAAAAACACAGGACAGTTGGGCGAACCAAACAAGAATATTGTCTGAACGGTGGAAAGAATTCTCTGGCACAGTGGGTACTTTGTTAATGAATACTCTGCTGCCGGCAGTTAAGCTGATTAACAACGCATTATCAACATTAATTGATTATGCAAACAGAGCTGTAACATCATTATCAAAGATTTTTGGATGGGAGATTGAAACATCAAACGCAACAACGAGTGTTAATAAAAACACCCAAGAAACAGCGGATAACCTTAATAAATCCACAAATGAGCAAAATAATCTTACTAAAGCTGTTAACAAGACCAACAAGGCTACCAAAAAGCAGAACAAAGAACTCAAAGATGGTCTTGCCTCATATGATGAACTCAATGTTATGGCTCAGAGTAATAATACAAGTGATTCCACGCCAAGCTCATCTACATCCCAAGATAGTGTTGACCCGGTAAGTACTTTATATCAGCAACAATCAAAGAATGATAAGAAAGATAATCTCGGAAAGGAATTATCAAATAATATCAAAACAGCTTTTCAAGATTTATACAAAAAGAGCGGACTGGAAGCTTTTTTTGCTAATATTCAAAAGGGAATAAATACAGTAAATTGGCGTGCTATTGGTGATAAATTTAGGGATGTTTTTAAAAGTTTGAAACCTATTGCAACAACTTCCTTAAAAGGAGTATTGTCTGTAGGTAAATCTTTTATGAGTGCTTTAGGGTCAAACATAGGCGGACTAGTGTCTGTATGTGGAAAAGCATTGCAAACAGCTGTCGGTGGTATTGCACTTTGGCTTAGTAACATTAAATATAAAGTTATCGGTTTTATTACAGATATATCTGACAACTTAACAATCGGATTTAATAACCTTAGTACATTCTTTCAAAATGTTTTTGGCATAATAGGCGGCAGCATAGACCGTGTGAGAGTAGTTATGGAAACATCCATATCAAATATGTTGTCTGGCATAACCAATTTTGTAGGTGCAATAGGTATCGTTGTTTCAAGTGCATTTAATATAATAACCGAATCACTTGTTGCTTGGACTGAAAAAGACGGTGCAACAATAGGAACTTTCTTTGACACTATACAATTTCAGATATCAGATGTAATGAACACAATAGGTACAATATTTAATGACATAGGGTCAATTATTTATGAATGGTGGAACGGTGAAGATGGTGGAGCTGTTATATTTAAAAATATATGTGATATGTTCACGAATGTTGGAACAACTCTAATGAATGTTTACAACGAGTGGATAAAGCCTGTGTGGGACTTTGTTGTGGACACTGTTCTTTCGGCATGGAATAATGCCATTAAACCAGTTTTTACAAAGGTTATTAACTATATAGGGAAAGTTGCAAATTTAATTGCGGATTTATGGAATAATTACTTATCCCCTATAGTAAACTTGCTTGTAGAATATTTAAAGCCTATTATAGTTAATGTTCTCAAAGCTATTAAAGGTTTTTTTGATACAGTATTTACTGGTATAGGTGATATTTTAGGAGGTTTTATAGACATATTAAGCGGTCTGATAGACTTTATAACAGGTGTATTCACAGGTGATTGGAAAAAGGCTTGGAACGGAATTAAGACCATATTTAAGGGTGTATGGGACGCCTTTTTCGGAATTGTTAAAGTCCCTATCAATCTAATTATTGACGGTATCAATTTATTGTGGAGCGGAATATATTCTGCCGTTAAAGGTATTGTTGACGGTATTGGTGGTATTGCCGGTGCTATTGGAGATTTATTTGGGCAGGATTGGCACTTCTCAATGCCGTCAGAGCCTCCGCTTATACCAAAGCTTGCTACCGGCACAGTTGTCCCGGCAAGCTATGGCGAGTATCTTGCTGTTTTGGGCGATAACAAAAGAGAGCCAGAGGTTGTTTCGCCATTATCCACAATGAAGCAGGCGTTTTTGGAAGCTATGAATGAAAGCGGCGGATTTAGTGGCGGTGATATTAACTTAACCGTTACTCTTGATGGTGCTGTAGTTTATAAGAATGTTGTCAAGCATAACAATCAAGACAGAAAAAGACGCGGAAAATCTCAATTAGCGTAGGATAAATATTTATTGATTTCTGTGTGATATATGTTTTAAAGTAAACAAAGCCACTCCAAATGGGGTGGCTATAGTTTCGCAGAAATTCTAAAAAACTTATTAAAATTCAATCTATCCACTAAAGCGTACATTCTACGGAGTGTACGCTGTTTTTATACAATTTTTTGAAAGGAAGTGGTAATAAATGTATGGAGAAAACTTTAAAGGCCATTTGCTAAAGTTCACTAAAAGCAAGGCAATATTCCCGACCAAATATATTGCTTTAGACAGTTTTAAAGCGACTCCTTTACAACGCACTGAAGTAAAAGCCTACCGTGACAGTCTTAACAAGCTCCACAGAGTAACCTCGCCAAACCACAAAACAAAACTCGTGTTTAGCACAACAGCACTCAATCTGGCAGAGCTTAGAGAGATTTTATCCTTACTGGATAATGCGTATGCAAATAAAACGCAAAGAAAGGTATCTGTGGAATATTGGGATGATGAATTGCTAAGCTACCGCACTATGACAGCTTATTTGCCCGACATAACGTACACTAAAGAAAAAATCACAGGAAATGATATACAATACGAACCTGTTGAATTAACTTTCATTGAGTATTAAGGTGGCGGGAAAGTATGCTTAAAATAAATAGTGATGATGAAAAAGATAAGCTATATAAAAGCCTGATTATGAACGAGCTTTTAGATAATATTCTTGAAATTACCATACTAAATGATGACGGTTTAACTGTTTCAACTATTACAGAGGACAATATTGTTTCCGAAAGTATGACGCTAAAACAAGAAATTTGTGATAGTGAGAATTTCAGGTTTGGCGGATGTATAGCAAGCGAATTTGACATACAACTGATAGATACTGAAGAAAAAACCTTCAGCAATGATTTAGTAGGTAAAAAAATTGTTGTAAAATTGTCGCAAGTCTATCCTTTGGAATTTTATCCTTCAACGGATTTGTATCCTAGTGTGGATTTGTATCCCGGATATCATAAGCTTACTCAGACGTGGCGCTTGTTTGTTGGAACAATAGACAGTGCCAAAATAGATGATGGAAATAAACATATACACAATATTGTGGCTTATGACCCTATTGCTAAGCTATACCAAAGCAATGTTAGTAACAACCTTTACAATGCTTCAACAAAGGATAAAGCTACAATCCGGGATTTATTATCTTTGTGTTTGGAAAGCTCTGAATATAGTGCTGAGGATTTTAACTTATCTTCAGAGTATCAGTATCGAAATTATTATTGGGAAGCCGAGAAACAGAAAAATCCAAATGGGATAAAGATAACTAAGGGCGAACTCCTTAATGATATTTGTGATGTTAGTTGCGGTTTTGGCTTCTTTAGACCCAGTGAAGCAAAATTAAGGCTTTTGAACTGTAATGATAGCATACACGGAACAGAAAAATATGATTTTTATGAATCTCTAACAACAGATGAAAAATCAACATCCGGTTTTGATGGGTTATTCTTTCCGTATGCAGGAAAAATTGAAGATAAAAACAATGGTGGAGATTGGAAAAATGAAACAGGCATTTTATCACAAAATGGTTTAGTGGTTGGTGAGGACCCTGACGAATCAGAAAACTATTATGATTATTCCGACAACATTCTTGCTTGGGATTATTCTTCGGATAATTCAGGCTCAAATTTAATAAAGGCATATGTTTTATACAACAACTTAAATGATAATCTATCAACAGAGCTTGATTATGTGCCGATTACCGCCGTTGTAGAAGGTAGATTGTGGGTTGAGGTAGGTGACACAATTATTATTAATGAACCTGAAACAGATTTAAACGGTGATTTTATATATGATAACGAAGGAAACCAAGTTTTTACTAAAGTGAAAAGTAGAGTGCTTTCTCGCACTCTTACAGGTATTAAGGCTTTGACAGATAGCATAGAAGCTAAGTAATGACTATTAATAATTTAACAAATAAGATAAGAAAGGAAGTATATCAATGGATAGTTATAGCAAAAATTCATGGACAAATGGTGGCGGAATACCTTTAAGTGCGGAACATCTGAATCATATGGAAGAGGGTATTTATAAAGCCACAGAGAAGCTAATCGAACTTGAAGAATTTGCAGAAGAAATTGATAATAACAAAGTACACTTTGGAGATTATTCAAGTTCTGTTACTGGTAATATAAGAGTTTTAGATAGTTTTAGAGATAACGAAACCGTATACAAAGTCTTGCTATCAGGCGAATTATATGGCGGTACCAAAGATATGTATTGCTTAATGTATAATGCCGGAGATAGTCAAATCCTGTTAAGTGATGACGGACAAATCTATTCAAGAAGTACAGCTGATGATATTTTTAAATCAATAACATCAAATAAGCTTGACGATACTGATAACAGCGTCAAGAGTAACAACCTTGCTGACGGTGCAGTCACATCAGCTAAAATAGCTGAGGGTGCTGTTACTAGAGGAAAGATTGGGTACCAAGCTATTTCAGATTCACATCAAATTGCCAGCGGAGTTATTAAAGGCTATACAGCACAATATGATAGGGGACACATAGCCGAAAAGACAATCACAGAATATAACCTTGCCGACAATGTTGTTACAACTGAAAAAATTGTTGATAATGCTGTTTCATCAGGCAAAATTATGGACAGGGCTGTTGGGTTTAGCAAGCTTGATAAGGACACAATGATTGACACATCTTCAAACAGCAGTATGTCATATGCTCTTGCAAGTGACAGCCACATTCCAACCACAGGCTTTGTTAAGGCTATTAACGAGGGAACAAAAGAGAAGATAGATACCGAGATAGCTCAGGTCAACAAAAGCATTGATAATCTGTTTGTAAAAAAAGAATTGCTTGTTAATCTTTCAAGCTTTATTGACGAAAGCACAGGCGATTACAAAAATCCAGGCAGATATTACTATAGCTCAGCAGACAAAATAGTGGGAATTTCCAACGATAGCAATTACGCTTGCATTCCGATTGAGCTTAAAGCAGGGTTGTACTCTGTTGAAAATATTAATCCATATTATTCATTTTATTTACTCAACAATCAGGTTGTAAGGTTTGGCGGTGCAGAAAACGCATTTATAAGTACAACATTTGAGTTACCAATAGATACCACTTTATATGTGACTATTCGTGTAGTTTCTTCGTCAAACGGTCACGAAACCGTTGCAATTGCAAGCGGTGACACAATCCCTGACGATATTTCAACTCTTGGTGTGTTTAGCTATGACACCCACACAAAGCTTGACAGCGTAGCGAAGCTTGAAGAAAAAATACCTTCCGTTATTACAGTCAAAAAAGACGGAACAGGAGATTTTTCAACCTTAAAGGAAGCAGTAGAGTATTCTCAAACTAAAAGTGATTTGACAATTGAGGTATATGAGGGAACATATGACTTGATTGAAGAATTTGGAGATGAGTATTTTACCAATTTATCAGGTACTTCACAAAGACGGGGCTTGCAGATAGGTAACGGAGTACATTTGATTTTCTCCAGCGGTTCTAAGGTTGTTTGCCATTATCAGGGAGATAACGAAACAGTAAAAACCTGTTTCTCTCCTTTTAATTATATTCAGTGTACAAAAGGCTTTACCCTTGAAAATCTAACCCTTGAAGCTTCAAATGTAAGATATGCAATTCACGATGAGGCAGGTTCAAGTACATTGAATATGTATAGAAACACCTATAAGAATTGTAAAATTACAATAGATAACTCAAATAATGAGGTTTGGAAAAAACATAAGTGTATTGGTGGCGGATTAGGGCTTCACGGTGAAATAATTATAGAAAACTGTAGCTTTACCGATATGTATAATGTTGGTTCCAAAGTATCAGCAGTAAGCTACCATAATGTAGTTTCGGAAGGTGCAAAAAGCAGAATTATAGTAACAGGCTGTTACTTCTCGGACAATGCAACTTTTAGCTTGGCATACTACGGCAACAGTACGGAAATAACGGAAGCATATGTAAGCAACTGCTCTATGACCTATGAGCCGTATGTTAGAGCTGAAACAAGCGAATACACAACTGAAAACGTAAAGCTTATTATGTGGAATAACACAATTAATGATGGTGCTTCATACACAGCAGGAAACGGAATTAAAATTGAAAACAATACTATTTCCCTTAACCTGCCTGTTTATAGCGGAGGTGTAGTCGAATGATTAATGTTGAAATGACAAAATCGTCTGGTGTTACGTTAGCAACTGAAAATACCATTTGCAATGAAAACGTAAAAGTCACTATTGCAAATGGCGAAAATCTAATAGCGGAAAACATTAAAAAAGACGTGCAGATTGCAGACGTTGTAGGAACATTTGAGGGTGGTGGCGGTGATGATACCGTTTTGAAAGGTTTAATTCAACGTGATATAACTGAAATTGTTATTCCTGATAGTGTAACAAGCATTGGAAGTTATGCTTTTTACGGCTTTAACAGCTTAAACAAAATCTCACTTCCCAATAGCTTAATAACGATTGGTGCATGTGCGTTTATGGGTTGTTCGAGCTTGAGAAGTTTAAAAACCCCATTGAATGTGGAAATACTACCAAAGCAAATGTGTGGGAATTGCACTTCATTATCGTCAGTAACTTTTTTAGGTGATATAAAACAAATAGGTGTAGAGGCTTTTTTGCAATGTTATGATTTGAAAGAACTCATACTTCCAAACAGTCTTATCATGATAGACAATGACGCTTTTACAAGAAGTGGTTTAGTAAATGTTAATTTACCCACTTCGTTAACAAGCGTAAGCACAAATGCTTTTCGCAGTTGTACAAAATTAGAGTTTGTAACTCTTGAACAAGGCTTTAATGCGAATAATTTAAACTTATCCGCAAGTAATCTATACACAGCAGAAACAATAGTATCTTGGATTGAAGCACTTGCTGATAGAACAGGACAATCCACGTACATATTAACTATTGGTAGCACTAATATTGCAAAACTGACTGAAGAACAAATTGCAATAGCAACAAATAAAAACTGGACTTTAGCATAAAAACAGGAGGTAAAATATGGAACTAAAAATGTTAAGTTTTCCAAGTGGAATAAGAATGGTATTTTGTGAGGATACAGAAAATTTTGTTGTCACAGATGTAGAAACCGAAACAATGAGAGCAGAGTTTATCTATTTGGGAAAAGATGATAGCATTGACAACTACAAGGCAATCGATAGAAATACACCTGTTCCTGAACAAACAGAAAGCGAGGAAACATTATGAAAGAATTAATTAGCACCGCTATTGGTGTTGTAGGAAGTTTTATTGCCGGACTTTTCGGCGGATGGAGTACAGGCATGGCGACATTATTAATCTTTATGGCAGTTGACTATTTAACAGGCTTAATCTGTGCAGGGGTTTTTAAGTCCTCAGCAAAATCAAAAAGCGGTGGACTTGAAAGCCGAGCCGGCTGGAAAGGACTGTGCCGTAAAGGTGTTACAATCCTAATAGTGCTTGTTGCTTATAGGCTTGATTTACTTATTGGCACAAACTACATAAGAGATGCAGTTGTTATTGCCTTTTGTGCTAACGAATTAATCTCAATCGTTGAGAATTGCGGACTTATGGGTTTACCGTTGCCTAAGCCTATAATTAAGGCTATTGATGTATTAAAAAACAAAACAGAAAAGGATGATGAGGAAAATGAGTAATTCAAAACTTGTTAATTACAAAAAGCTATCACCATATAATAGTGGTCGCCGAACTCACAAGATTGATACAGTATCAATCCATTGTGTTGTCGGTCAAATGTCTGCGTTAAGTTTAGGTTATGAATTTTCAAAACCATTTAAAAATGCTTCATCAAATTATGGTATAGGATATGATGGCGAAATCGGTTGTTATGTAAATGAGGATTCTGTAAGTTGGTGTACATCTTCACAAGAAAATGATAACAGAGCCGTTACAATCGAAGTAGCTTCTGATACATTTGCTCCGTATAAAGTTACAAATAAAGCTTATAAGTCGCTTATAACACTTCTAGCTGATATTTGTATTCGTAACAATATTAAAGAATTGAAGTGGAAAGCTGACAAGAGCTTAATCGGTCAAGTTGATAAGCAGAATATGACTGTACACAGATGGTTTAATCCGGGAAAGTCTTGCCCCGGCGATTATCTATATAATCTTCATGGACAGATTGCCAAAGAAGTAAACGAAAGAATTAACTGTGGCTTTAAGATTGGCAAAAAGGTTCGTTTCACCAAAAATAAGAACATCTACAAGGCAGACTGCAAGACTAGGGTTAAATATAGCTCACTAAACAAAAATTGGAAGGCAAAATCACACAAGGGTATAACAGGTAAAGCTGTATTTGATAAAGGAGAAACAGCAATTTTGAAAGCTATTGAACACAAAAACGGCAAAGTGTTCGGTGTGTTCGGTGGCAAGAATTATAGAATATTGCTCGTTGACAAAAAAGGCAAGAAAACCGGAAAACAGTAATAAGCGATTTATCAGTAAATTAAAATCCCCACTTACTCTGATTGAGTAGGTGGGGAGATTATTTTTTAGAAATAAAAACTTATTCTGACATTTTCGTTATAAACATCGTGGAACTCTGATTCAAGAGCTTTAATTTGATATTTATTTAATTTTTTCAAATCATCAAATGTCATATCATATTTATTTAATATTTTTTCAATTTTTTCTTTTTTAGTCAATATTTCAACTTTTTCATCTACTAAGTCATAAACGGAGCAGTCAAGAGCTTTGCAAATTTTATCAAGAGTACCCCATTTTATAGAATTCAAGTGCCTAACTTCTCTTTCAATGTCAGAAATGTACTGCTTAGCACAACCGACTTCATCAGCCAGTTGCTGTTGTGTCAAGCCTCTAAGATTTCTTATTTTTTTCAAATTGTTCATTTTAATATACCTTATTCAAAAATTTAGGATTTTCCTTTACCTTATATAATTTCATATCCACAAATTTCAAATTCATCTTCGTCAATTTCTCTGTATTGAGGATACAGACGGTGTTCAGAATCAATTTCGAAGTATTCGCCGTTCCAAAACTCATCTCCGTACTGTTCGAACCATTCACCGAGAGCGTTAATATCGTCTTGAGTTGCGTTTGGATTTAATGCATTGTTTTTTAATTCATTGTAGTCGTACATGATTTTTCCTTTCCGGTGTTTAGGATTTTCCTTTCCTTATCTTTGACTATATTATAACACAAAAATATGAATTTGTAAACTATAAATGTTACTTTTTTAAATAAAATTATGCACAAATGTTATGTATGTTTTTTGTGCATATTTACAAAACATTACATTATAAAACTATAACATTTTGGAATACGCACCTCCATACTGTGTGATAATTATTTTAGCAAGCTTTGGGTTTGGATTTTTGATA
>CAMFZJ010000002.1 GCA_946004305.1 uncultured Clostridia bacterium
TTCCTCTACGTCTCGTGGGCTCGGAGATGTGTATAAGAGACAGATTTTAAAGGAGTAATTATAATGAAAAGACTAAATGTTGACGATTTATTTGCAGGTAAAAGCAGCCGTTATGCACTTGTTATCGGTGTAGCAAAGCGTGCAAGACAGATCACTAAGGATTTTGAAGATCAGGAAACCGTAACAGACGAAAAGCCTGTACTTCTCGCAATTGAGGAAATCAAAGATCATAAAATCAATATCCTTCAGCCTGAATCAGATTATGAATAATATCGCAGGCATTGCGGTAGAAAATACAACTTATTCATTTGACAGAATTTTTGACTATCTTATACCTGACAGCTTGTGTGACTTAGTTTCAGCCGGTAAAAGAGTGATGATACCCTTTGGCAGCGGTAACCGACCACGTCAGGGAATGGTTATGTATGTAAAGCAGGATGAAAGCAATAAGCTAAAAAGCTTACTGTCTGTTTTGGATAAAGAGCCTGTTTTAACTGAGGAAATGTTATCTCTTGCCTGTTTTATGAAAGAGCATTATTTCTGCACATATTATGATAGTATTAAAACAATGCTCCCTGCGGGAATAAACTATAACATAACCACAACCTATGTCGCTGTTAAAGGACTTGAAACAACTGAAATAAGCATAGATGAACAGCAGATATATTCATATTTGCTATATCAGAAAAAGCCTGTTAAAAAGGAGAAAATTTCAGAAGCCTTAGGTATTGATAATCAAAAACTACTTGACAACCTTGTTGAAAAAGGCTTTTTAAGAAAAAGTGACGAGGCTTTCAGAAAAGTTGGTGACGCCGTAATGAAAATGGTGTCCCTGTGTGATGTTGATGCTTCATCACTAAAGCTAAGCCCTAAGCAAACTGCTGTCCTTGAGCTTTTGCAAACAGTACAGTATGCATCGGTTAAGGAAATATGCTACTACACAGGTGTAACCTCATCAGTAGTAGATAATCTTGTTAAAAAGAACCTTGCCTTTTATTATGAAGACGAGGTTTTCCGCAGAGAAGAATCTGAAATAAAAGCAGATAACAGACAGGTTGTCTTAACCGAAGAGCAGAATAAAGCATATGAAAGCCTTTGCAGTAAATATAAGGAAAATAAGGCTAATGTAAGCTTGCTTTACGGTATTACAGGCTCAGGCAAAACCTCTGTTTTCATCAAGCTTATCGAGAGAGTAATGGAAGATAATAAGGGCGTCATAGTTATGGTGCCTGAAATATCTTTGACACCGCAGTTTCTTAACATTTTCAAAAGCAAATTCGGTGATAAAGTCGCTCTATTCCATAGCGGACTATCTCTGGGAGAACGTCTTGATGAATACAAAAGAGTAAAGCGAGGAATTGCTAAAATAGCTATAGGCACCCGTTCGGCAGTATTTGCACCCTTTGAAGATTTAGGCTTAATAATAATGGACGAGGAGCAGGAGCATACCTATAAATCTGAGTCCACCCCACGTTATCACGCAAGGGAAATTGCAAAGTTCAGAGCAACCAAGCATAATTGTTTGTTATTATTGTCATCAGCAACTCCCGATGTGGAAACCTACTATTATGCAACTACAGGCAGATATTCACTTAACCGCCTTACAAAGCGTTACGGAAATGCCGTTTTACCAAAGGTTATGATTGCAGATATGAACGAGGAGCTGGCAATGGGGAATACCTCCCAGTTTTCCACAGTCCTGCTTGACTGTATTGATGGAAATCTTGCAAAAGGATATCAGTCTATTCTTCTTTTAAACCGCAGGGGACACAATACCTTTGCTTTTTGTTCAAATTGCAGAGAAACCCTTACCTGTCCCAATTGTTCCATATCTTTAACCTTCCACAGCGCCAATAATAAGCTTATGTGCCACTATTGCGGATATTCCGTAAACTATACTCGAAAATGTCCAACCTGTAATCAGGAATCCTTGCGTTTTGGCGGAAGCGGTACTCAAAAGGTTGAACAGGAGCTTACGGATTTGTATCCAAAAGCAAGGATACTTCGGCTTGATGCAGACGCAACTATGAGAAAATCATCATATGAAAGAAAGCTTAACGCTTTTTCTAAGGGAGATTATGATATTCTAATTGGTACACAAATGGTAGCAAAGGGACTGGATTTTCCAAAAGTAACACTTGTGGGAGTGCTGAATCCTGATTCAATGCTTTATGCCGATGATTACAGAAGCTACGAAAGAGCCTTTTCTTTGCTTACACAGGTTGTTGGAAGAAGCGGAAGGGGAGAAAACAGAGGAGTAGCGGTAATTCAGACCAATACTCCCGAAAATACTGTTATCTCAATGGCAGCATCTCAAAACTATGATGAATTTTTTAACAGTGAAATCACTTTGAGAAAAGCTATGCTGTACCCTCCTTTTGCAGATATTTGTATGGTAGGCTTTGTTTCACAAAATAAAGTCTTGGTTTCAAAAGCCTCACAGACTTTTTTAGACGCTTTTGTTTCATTGGCAAAGGATAAATACAGCAATCTGCCTTTGCGGATATTAGGTCCGTCACCTGCGTCTGTAGCAAAGGTGAGCAATAAATATAGATATAAATTATTAATCAAATGCAGAAATGATAAAAGTTTCAGAGAACTGTTATCAGCAACATTATTGAAATTTAATTCTCTTAAAGAATATAAAAATGTTTCTGCTTATGTAGATATGAACGCACTATCTTTTTAGGAGGCTATTATGGCACTTAGAAAAATTGTCACCGAGGGCGACGATATTCTTTTAAAAAAATGCAGACCGGTTGAAAAGTTTGACGACCGTTTGTCAATGCTTATAGATGATATGATAGAAACATTACACGATTCAGGTGGAGTAGGCTTGGCTGCACCTCAGGTAGGAATACTCCGCAGAGTTGTAGTAATTGAAGTTGACCCTGAGCAGGGTGTACTTGAACTTGTTAATCCTGAAATTATTGAAACATCAGGCGAGCAGATAGGACTTGAAGGGTGCCTTAGCTTGCCCGGACAATGGGGAATAACTCCCCGTCCTTTCAAGGTAACTGCAAAGGCTCAGGACAGAAACGGCAAAGAATTTACCGTAACAGGAGAGCATCTTCTTGCAAGAGCATTGTGTCATGAAATTGACCACCTTAACGGAGTTTTGTATAAAACAGTAGCCGACAGAATGTTAACGAAGCCTGAAATCGAGCTTTACAATAATGGAGAGCTTGAAATTAAGGAAAAGATTACAGAAGAATAATTCATAAGAGGACTGTATATGAATATAATTTTTATGGGTACACCTGATTTTGCCGTACCAACCTTAGAAGCTTTGTGTAATAGTGAGCATAATGTACAAGCAGTTTTTACACAACCTGATAAACCTATCGGCAGAAAACAGGTGCTGACACCACCTGATGTTAAAATTTGTGCCGAAAAGCACAATATACCTGTATATCAACCAACTACTTTAAAGGATGATACAGCATTTAAACAGATAAAAGATATTAATCCTGATGTTATTGTTGTAGTTGCATACGGCAAGCTATTACCAAAAAATATACTGGATATTCCCAAGTATGGTTGTATAAATGTTCACGGTTCTTTATTGCCGAAATACCGTGGAGCCTCACCGATTCAGCACGCAGTATTAAACGGAGATAAAGTAACAGGTGTAACAACAATGTATATGGGTGAAGGACTTGACACAGGAGATATTCTTTTAACCTCAGAAACTGAAATAGGGGAGAATGAAACTTCTGCGGAGCTTTTTGACAGGCTTTCACTTTTAGGCGCAGACTTACTCCTCGAAACCTTAAACAAAGTTCAGTCAGGCAGTATAAATCCAATTAAACAGGATGAAAGTAAAGCTACCTACACAAAAATGATTGATAAATCAATGTGTCCTATAAACTGGTCAAAAACAAATTTTGAAATTCATAATCAGGTCAGAGGATTACAGACTTGGCCTGTTGCAACGTCTGTAATCAATGAAATGAATGTTAAAATCCACAGCACACTTCTTTGTGATAAAACAGGTGCTCCGGGGGAAATAATAAATACAGAGCCTCTAACCGTAGCCTGTGGCTCAGGCTCCCTTATAATTAAGGAATTACAGCTAAACGGTAAAAAGCGTATGGACAGCAAATCCTTTTTATTAGGACATCCTCTAAGCGTAGGCGATAAATTCAACTAAACTGATTGGGAGTAAAATATGGGATATTTTAGTTATTTATATTATTACGACTGGACATATTTAGTATTAATGATACCCTGTATTCTTTTGTCTTTGTTTGCACAGATGAAAGTAAATTCTGCATATAGTAAATACAGCAAAATCTCAAACAGCAGAAATATGACAGGAGCTCAAGCGGCAGAATACTTGCTAAGAGCAAACGGCGTAACAGGAGTACAGATTCAGCGTGTATCAGGAAGACTGAACGACCATTTTGACCCTCGCACCAATGTAATAAGACTTTCTGATGAGGTATATAATTCATCAACAATAGCAGCAGTTGGTATTGCCTGCCACGAAGCAGGACATGCTGTTCAGCATGCTGAGGGATATTTGCCAAATAAAATCCGTTCTGCAATCCTTCCTGTAGCCAATATCGGCTCAAAGGTAAGCTGGCTGTTAATTGTTTTGGGACTTGTAAGCTCAATGTTCCAGCCTTTGCTTTATATCGGAATTATATTTTTCTCAGCTTCGGTTTTATTTACAATAGCAACTTTGCCCGTTGAGTTTAACGCATCATCAAGAGCCTTGGCTTGCATAAGAAACAATAACTTATTAACTGACCAAGAGTACAAAGGCGCAAAATCCACCTTGCAAGCCGCCGCTATGACTTATGTTGCGGCAACTGCAACAGCAGTTATGCAGCTTTTAAGATTAATAATGCTGGCAGACCGAAGAAGATAAATTTCGCAAAGCAAAGAATATAAACTATGAATACAAGAAACATAGCTCTGAAAATACTACTTGATATTGAACAAAAGGGCGCATACAGTGCAATTGCACTTAATAAAGAAATAAAAATAAATAAGCTTAATAAATTAGACAGCTCCTTTGTGTCAGCTTTGGTTTACGGAGTTTTAGAACGAAAACTGACTATTGATTATATAATCAAGCAGTATTCTAAAATTCCTTTAAGGAAAATTGAAGCGAAAACCAAAAACATTCTCAGGCTTGGAATACTTCAGCTTTTGTTTATGGATAAGGTGCCTGAAAGTGCCGCAGTAAACGAAAGCGTAAACCTTGCTAAAAAACATAAGCTTCAAAAATCAGCAGGCTTTATTAACGGCATACTACGAAGTATTACAAGAGCAGAAGTTAAATATACTATCCCTGATGAAAAGAAAGATAATTTGTATTACCTTTCAATAAAATACTCCTGTCCGCAGGATATAGTAAAGCTTTGGACTGAATCCTATGGCAAGGATATAGCAGTAAAAATCCTTGAAAGTCTTAGTGGCAGACCTACTTTAACTGCAAGGGTAAATACACTCAAAACTTCTACTGAAAAGCTTATTGAAGAATTACAGTCACAAGGTGTACAAGCAGAGAAAAGCCCTATTGCGGAAAATGCACTTTTACTTAATAATACCGGCTCAATAGAACACCTAAAGGCTTATAAAGAGGGCAAGCTTTACATACAGGATATTGCTTCCCAGCTGTGCGTTAAAGCACTAAACCCGCAGGCAAATGAACTTGTTTATGATGTTTGCTCAGCACCGGGAGGAAAATCTCTCACATCAGCTCAGCTAATGAAAAACCGTGGTAAAATTTATGCCTATGATATATATGAGCATAAGCTGAAATTAATAGATACAACAGCCAAAAGGCTGGGAATTTCCTGTATAAAAACAGCCATTAGAAACGCTGAAACAGATACACAGGAATTGCTTTTAGCTGACAAGGTGTTGTGTGATGTGCCTTGTTCGGGACTTGGAGTGTTAAGAAGAAAGCCGGAAATTCGCTATAAAGATAATTTGATTTTTAATGATTTGCCTGACTTACAGTACAAAATACTGTGCAACAGCAGTAGGCTTGTTGTAATTGGCGGAATACTTGTTTATTCAACCTGTACTTTGAATGTGACAGAGAATCAGCAAAATGCAAAAAGATTTCTTGATGAGCATAAGAATTTTCAGCCGGTAAAAATAAACATAGGCGTTGAACATTGTATAGATGAAGAAGAAAATATGCTTACGCTTTTTCCTCATTTTCACGGCACAGACGGATTTTTTATATCTGTGTTTAAAAGAGTAAGGTGACATTGTGACAGATATAAAATCCTTGTATTTTGAAGAACTACAACAGTATATTACAGAGAATGATTTTCCGAAGTTTAGGGCAAAGCAAATTTGGGATTGGCTTAACAAAGGCGTAAAAAGCTTTGACGAAATGAAAAATCTTCCCAAAAATCTTATAGATTTTTTACAGAGAAGTTGTTACATTTCTGTTGCAAATATTGAAAAAAAGCTTGTATCAAGTTATGATAAAACGGTAAAGTATCTGTTTAGGTTTAATGACGGAGAATTTGTAGAGTCTGTTGTTATGAGCTATAAGCACGGTTATTCCATTTGCGTATCCACACAGGTAGGTTGTAAAATGGGCTGTACCTTTTGTGCAACTGGAAAAAGCGGATTTTCCCGTTCATTAACAGCATCTGAAATTCTTAATCAGATTGAATCTGCACAGGAGGATTTAAACATTCGCATAAGCAATATCGTACTTATGGGAATGGGGGAGCCTTTAGATAATTTTGATAATGTAATTAGGTTCTTAAAGCTTGTTTCAGATGAAAAAGGCCTTAACATAGGAATGAGGCATATTACCTTATCCACCTGTGGAATTGTACCTAAGATATACGAGCTTGCAGAGTATAAATTCGCCTTAACTCTTTCAGTATCTCTGCATGCACCAAATAATAAAATAAGAAGTAAAACTATGCCTGTCAATAATAAATATCCCGTAGAAGTGCTTATTAAAGCTTGTAAGGATTATTTTAGTACAACAGGCAGACGTGTAAGCTTTGAATATGCAATGATTGACAAGGTAAACGACAGCGATGAAAATGCTGTGGAGCTAGGCTCGTTGTTAAAGGGACTTAATTGTCATGTGAATCTTATCCCTGTAAATAATGTAAAAGGTTCAACATATCATAAAAGCAAGACTGACCGCCGACAGGCGTTTATTGATATATTATCTAAATACGGTATTACTGCAACAGTAAGACGAACTTTGGGCAGTGATATTAACGCATCCTGCGGTCAGCTTAAAAGAAATCATTTAGAAGTTAAAGGAGGCGAATAGCTTGGAAGTTTTCAGCAAAAGTGATATAGGTTTAGTCCGTTCTCAAAATCAGGACGATTGCCGCTTCGGAGTTATTTCCCCAAGCTGTGTATGGGCAGTAGTATGTGATGGAATGGGAGGAGCCAACGGAGGCAATATTGCCAGCGCAACTGCTGTTGAATACATAAGCAGAGAAATTGAAAAAATGTATTCTGATGACCTTACCAAAGCCGAACTGTCTACATTAATGACAGAAATCGTTTCTCAGGCTAATATTGAAGTATATAATATGGCGCAGAATGATGTTGAGCTTACCGGTATGGGTACAACCTGTGAGTTTATTCTTGTAAAGGATACAATAGTACACGTTGTTCATATCGGTGACAGCCGTACATACGCAATTCGCGGCGGCAAAATCAAACAGCTTACAGAAGACCATTCTGTAGTACAGGAAATGGTCAGACGTGGCGAAATCACGGCAGAACAGGCACAGACTCATCCTAATAAGAACTTCATCACAAGAGCCTTAGGCATAAAGCCTGAGGTGCATCTTGACTACATTGAAGCAAACTTTATTTACGGTGATGTTCTGTTGATTTGTACTGACGGACTTTCAAACTGTGTTTCTACAGGAGATATGGTTAAAATCTGCCACGAAAACCGCGGAGAAAGCCTGCCTAATACTTTGATTGAAAAAGCAAAAGAAGGTGGCGGCAGCGACAATATTACAGTTACTGTTGTGTATTAAGAGGGGTTAGATTATATGGATAAATATACCGGTAAAAAGCTGGACGGACGTTATGAAATACACGAGCTTATCGGCGTAGGCGGTATGGCATATGTGTATAGATGTACCGATACAATAGACGACCGAGAGGTTGCAGTAAAAATCCTAAAGGACGAATACCTTAATAACGAAGAATTTATCAGACGTTTTAAAAATGAGAGTAAAGCTATTGCAATGCTTTCCCATCCTAACATTGTAAAGGTTTATGATGTTAGCTTTGGGGATATGATTCAGTATATTGTAATGGAATATATTGACGGTATCACCCTTAAGGAATATATCGGACTACAGGGAACCCTTGACTGGCACGAAGCTTTGCACCTTACAACGCAGATTTTAAAAGCTTTGCAGCATGCCCACGATAAGGGCGTTGTCCATCGTGACATAAAACCTCAGAATATTATGCTTTTACAGGATGGTACTATTAAAGTAACCGACTTTGGTATTGCCCGACTTTCCGATACCGCAACAAAAACTATGACAGAGCACGCTATCGGTTCTGTACACTATATTGCACCTGAGCAAGCAAAAGGTTCAAAAACCGACGGCAAGTCCGACATTTATTCCATAGGTGTAATGCTTTATGAAATGATTACAGGAAAGCTTCCCTTTGAAGCTGACAGCGCTGTTTCAGTAGCATTGATGCAGCTTCAGTCAACACCGGTAATGCCAAGAGAGATTAACCCCGGAATACCTGTAGGCCTTGAGCAGATTACAATGCACGCTATGCAGAAAAATCCTTCAGAGCGTTATCAGAACGCCCTGGATATGTTAGGAGATTTGGAACGATTCAGACTAAATCCTGACGTGAGATTTGACTATAAACATTTTGTGGATTCAGAGCCTACAAAATTTGTTGAAAATATAAAAAAGAAAAAACCTCAGCCGATTGTTGATGAGCCTGACGATAAGGATGTTGAAGAGCTTGAGAAGAAGAAAGAACATAAAAATTCTTTCTATGCAGTCAGAAGTGTAATAATTACTGCTCTGATTCTTCTTGTGCTTTTCTGCGTAGCCGGACTTTTCAGAGGTTGTATGTCAACTCAGGCAACTGACGTTGAGGTTCCCAGCTTTGTGGGACTTACCATTTTAGAAGCAAATGAAGAAAACGAAAATAACTTCAAATTTGAAATCAAGAGTAAATATGTTAAAAATAAAGAAATCGGCGAAATACTTGAACAGGACCCTGAGCCCGGTTCAAAACTGATTAAATCAGGTTCAACTATTGAATTAACAGTTAATGGTAAGGAAACAGAGGTTTCTATTCCGTATTGTAAGAACACAACAAAGAAAGATACTATAAAAGCCCTTGAAGACAGAAACTTCTCACCTGAAATAATCGAAGTATACGATTCTTTAACTCCAAAGGGATATGTGTGTGATACCTATCCTCCCGCCGGAGTAAAGGGAACTATCGGTTCTACAGTCTATGTTTATATTTCTAAAGATGAGTATAAGGAAAAGGTTGAAGTCCCTAAAGTTACCGGCGAAACACTTTCAGCAGCTCAGAATGCTTTAGACATCTTAAAATTACAGGTTAAATACATTTATGACGATGAAAGCCTGGAGCCGGAGGGAACAGTAATCCAACAGTCACCGCTGCAGTATAGTAAGGTTGATGAAGATTCAGTTATTAACCTTGTTGTATCCTCAGGAAAAGGTAGTGAAACAACTGTTAATATCACCTTGGATATGCCGACAAATGTTGATTACGACCTTGATTTGACAGTATCGATTGACGGCAAGGTGGATTCTTCATACACAAATAAGCTTAACCCTAAGTATAACAGCAGTTATGCCTTGTCCTTTACAGGTTCAGGTACATCAACTGTAGTTATTATGCTTAACGGACAGACCTACAGGCGATATGTGATTGATTACACAACTCAGAACTATACCACCACATCATATAATTTTATTCCTACAGAACCTGAAACAGAGCCACCCACAGAACCACCTACCGAAACCGTCTATGTGCCTGTGGAAACTGAGTCTGAAATTAATGAGATTGTAGAATAGTATGAATAAAATAGATGGTGTACTACTAAAGGTATTAGGCGGGTTCTATTATGTAGAAACCGCTGAGGGCATATTCGAATGTAAGGCTCGAGGAATATTTCGAAAAAAGAATAATTCTCCTTTAGCAGGAGATAAGGTAACAATTTCATTACCTAATGAGGGCTACCCGGTAATCGAAGAAATAAAGCCCAGAAAAAACAGCCTGAAAAGACCGCCTCTTGCTAATATTGATACCCTTGTAATTGTGTGTTCCACACTGAATCCCTCACCCAATACCCTGGTAATTGATAAAATGACAGCCACTGCTGTGGATAACGGAATAGAGCCTGTAATAGTAATTTCAAAATCTGACTTAAAATCAGGCCATGAGCTAGCAGAGATTTATAAAAAATCGGGTATCAAGGTGTTTGAGTATTCTAATGATAATTTAGACTCGGCATTAAAAATTAAGCCGATTTTTAAAAACAAGGTTACAGCTTTTACAGGTAATAGCGGAGTAGGAAAGTCAACACTTCTGAATTTACTTTATCCCGAACTTCACATTGAAACCGGTGAGGTAAGCGAAAAGCTGGGCAGAGGACGACACACAACACGCTGTGTAGAGCTTTATAAGCTTGACGGGGGATATATTGCGGATACTCCGGGATTTTCTACCGTAGATATCGAAAGATATAACCTTATAAATAAGGATAATATCCGGTTTTGTTTTCCTGAGTTTAAAGACTATTTATCAGAGTGTAAGTTTACATCCTGTTCACACACCTGTGAACAGGGCTGTGCTGTTATTGATGCAGTAAAATCCGGTGTAATTTCAGAAAGCAGGCATAAAAGCTATGTTGCAATGTATAATGAAGTAAAGGATATTAAAGAATGGCAGTTGAAAAAATAGGAAGATGTGTAATTATATCCGGTTCACCTGATGCAAATCCATCCTTTATTAGCAGTCAGATTAATAAGGATGATTATGTTATTTGCGCCGACAAAGGATATGAGTATGCACAGCAATGTTCTTTTAAGCCTGATTTGTTTGTAGGAGATTTTGACTCTTTCTGTGGTTCTGTAGAAGAAGGAGTTGAAATAATTTCCTTAAAGACCCGTAAGGATTATACAGATACTATGCATTGTGCAAAGGTTGCTATAAAGCGGGGATACCGAAATATATTAATCTTAGGCGCCTTGGGAGGGCGGTTTGACCATAGCTTTGCAAATCTGTCTGTATTACAATACCTAAGTGAAAACGGAGCTAACGCTAAGATATTAACAGAAAATGAAAGTATTGAATATAAGCCCGTAGGTGAGTATGAATATTTATACCTGAATGGTTATACTTTTTCTGTTTTTCCCTTTGGCTGTAATGAAGTTGTACTCACATATAAGGGTCAGGTTGAATATCCTGCAAATTCCCTAAAAATCAAATCGTCAGATACAATATCAATATCCAATATTTTTCGTTCTGATAATGTTAAAATTTCTGTTGAAAAGGGAAGTGCCTTAGTAATTGTGGATAAAGTATTGTAACATTATTATTCTTTATTGCAATTATTTTTACATAAAAGTAATTAATATTCTTAAATTTAAAAGGTCAATAACAAAAATGTAACTATAAATACAGTTACCTTAGTTGCAATTTTATTTCTTGCTATGATATAATATTTAATAATGTGTAATAAACGTAGATATTTTTGGAGGTAAAACTAATGTCATTATGTATGGGATGTATGCGTGAGATTGGTGACAATGTAAAATGCCCAAGCTGTGGCTTTGATAATTCACAAAAACAGCAGGCACCATTTCTTCCATATGGTACAGTTTTACAGGGCAGATATATTGTAGGCTCTTTAGTTGAAAACAACGGAGAAAGTGCCAGATATATTTCATTTGATAAACAAACAGGTGATGTAGTAATTATCTGCGAGTTTTTGCCAATGGGCTTATTTTCAAGAGAAAACGGCGACTTGAATATAAATGTAAGATTTGAAAATGATGAAGCTTTCCGAAAATTGAAGTCAGACTTTATTGCATATTTCCGTACAATAGCAGAGCTTAAGGACTTTTCAGCTCTTATTAAGATATATAATATTTTTCAGGAAAACAATACGGCATATGTTGTTGAGGAAAATCAGGACCTTATTCCCTTTGAGGAATATGTAAGCCGAAGCAACGGAAGTCTTGAGTGGGATATAGCACGTCCTTTGTTTATGCCTGTTATTTCTGCCCTTGAGGCACTTCATCGCAGAGGTATAGGACATTATGCTATTTCTCCAAAGAATATGTATGTAACCGCATACGGTAAAATCAAAATTTCAGGTTTTGCAACTGAAAACGAAAGAAAGCGTGGTACTTATCTTAAGTCACAGCTTTATTCAGGCTGTGCCGCACCTGAGCAGTATGAAAACAATTTTCCATTGGATAGTATTACAGAAATCTACGGACTTTCTGCAACAATGTTTTATGCTCTCACAGGTAATCTTCCTGCAAATGCAAAGGACAGACTTAAGGATTCAAGGCTCCTTATGAGTACAAGCACAGTTAAAAGGCTTCCACCTCATGTAGTAACAGCAATTGCAAACGGCTTGCAGGTTAAACGTGAAAATAGAATTACAGATTTTGACGATTTGCGTTCACAGCTTTCTGTTTCACATACAGCCCAGGCAATTCAGGAAGAAATTTCAAGAACTGCTAATATGAATGTTAAAAAGTCCGATATGAATGTTAATAACGGTCTTTCTCATAAATCAGTTGCTATTATTGCTTCTGCCGTTACTGTTGTGGTTTTGGGAGTAGTATTGGTACTTTTGCTTATGCAAAATCCTTTTTCAGGACTTTTCAAAACAAATAACAATACAGTAGCTACAACAGAAACCGCTAAGTGGACAGGACCGACAGTCCCGAATCTTGTAGGTCAGGAATACGACTCCGCTGTTAAAGATGCCGAAAATAGCGATAGTTTTGCAGTATATCGTGATACTTCGGAAAACTATAGCGATGATTACGCCGAAGGTGTAATTATGGAGCAGTTTCCAAAAGCCGGCTCAAAGGTAGAAGCAGCAGGTGAAATTTCTATTTCAGTAAAGGTCAGCAAAGGACAGCTTATGCGTGAACTGCCTAATATTGAAGATAAATCAGTAAATAATGTTGCTAAAGATTTAGCAGATCTTGGATTTGTAGTTGAAGCAGAGTATCAGTATAACAGTAAAGTTGATAAAGATATTGTTATAGAATATAAGGATTATAAAGCCGGAGATAAGCTCGAAGGCGGTTCAACAGTTACTATTATTGTGAGCAAAGGCGAAGTTAAAGATACACAGCCTTCAAATCAGTAAACAAAAATAAGGTGGAGATTAACTCCACCTTTTAATATATGATTTAATAAATAGCTTATAGCTTAAACTTTTGGTTTATAGCTTTTTCACTGTTTTTTAAAAGATTTATAAAAGAATCATAACTTTCAGGATATTGATTTACTAAGGCGTCCTGAGATAAATCAAGAAAGTATTTGTCACTGTTTTTTTCTTTTATCTCTTTAATTTTCAGCAAGTCCAATGTCATTGAACTGTGGCAGTAATCTACTTTAATGCTATCAGGAATATGGCTGTCGCCTTTTGACTCGTTGTTGTTAAGAGAATGTAGAATTATAAAAATATTATATACAGCAACCATAAGGTATTGCGAGATACATTTATTAAGCTTTCTATTGCCCATTTGAGCCATAATATTGTAAATCACGCCGATTGAATTATTAAGGATTTTCCTGTTAATCAGGCAGTAATTATCGGTTTTTCCCTGATTAATGTCCTTGACATCTTCGTAGTCGGGTATGTCTTCCGCCTGAATTTTTGAGCCGTCCCTATTAGGAGTTCTGCCAAGAAGATAATCAACCGATACATCGTAGTAATCAGCAGTTTTCACAAGGAAATCCAAACCACATTCTCTGATTCCTTTTTCATAGTGAGATAAAAGTCCCTGTGATATACCCATATCCTTAGCCACCTGTTTTTGGCTTAGACCTTTTGCTTTTCTTAAATGTGTAATAATGCGAGAAAATTCGCTGTTCATACAATCACCCCGTTAATACTAAAAGTATAATATATATTCTACTATTTGTAAAGTGAGTTGTTCAAAATGCAGTCATATGTAATTCATTTTATCCGTCACGGCGATATTGAAGATACCCTAAAGGGAAAATATATCGGCACAACCGATGTGCCGTTAAGTGAACAAGGAAAAAGAAACCTTGTTGAATATGATACAAAGTATATATATCCCGGTACTCAGGTTGTTTTTACAAGTCCCCTTAAAAGATGTACTCAAACAGCAAAAATTCTCTATCCACAGCAAAATCCTTTGGTAATCGACCAGCTTTCTGAATGTTGCTTTGGAGAATGGGAAAATAAAAGTGCAGACGAGCTAAAGGATAATCCGGACTTTCAGAAATGGCTTGCCGGTGAAACTGATACAAAGCCTCCAAGAGGAGAAAGCGGAGCAGATTTTACAAAAAGAGTTTGCAATGTTTTCAGACAGATTGTTGAGGGAATGATGAAAACAAATAATACCGAAGCTGTGATAATAACCCACGGCGGTGTAATAATGACATTACTTTCAGTTTTCGGTTTACCCCAGGCTAAGCCTTTTGAGTGGGTAATGGATAATGGCTTTGGCTATTCAGTAAGGATAAATCCGATGCTGTGGCAAAGAGATATGGTAGCAGAAGTATATCAGAAAATTCCGTTAATTCCTGAGGATTAATAATTTTAACAATTGTAGCATAGTTTACAATCTTTTGCAGTCAGCTATGTAATAATTATATTTAATAAATACATACAAGTTTAAAGGAGATATTAAAGTGAAGAATTATAAAATTACTTTGTTAAAGGGCGATGGAATCGGTCCTGAAATTGTTGATGAAGCAGTAAAGGTTCTTAATAAAACAGCAGAAAAATTCAACTTTACAGTTGAATATGATGAAGCATTAATGGGCGGATGTGCAATTGATGCAACCGGTTCACCCCTTCCTCAGGAAACTATAGATAAATGTAAAGCCTCTGACAGCGTGCTTTTAGGTGCAGTAGGCGGTCCTAAGTGGGATACTCTTCCCGGTTCACAGCGTCCCGAAGCAGGACTTTTAGGAATCCGCGGTGCGTTGGGCTTGTTTGCAAACCTTCGTCCTTCAGTAATTTTTGAGCCATTACAGGGCGATTCACCAATTAAGGACGAAATCATCGGCGGACAGCTTGACATTATGATAGTACGAGAGCTTACAGGGGGTATTTATTTCGGTAAGCGTGGACGTTGCGATGATGAAAAGGGAAATCCTGCTGCTTGGGATACGGAAATGTACTCAGTTCCTGAAGTTGAGCGTATAGCGAGAGTAGCATTTGATATGGCTATGAAGAGAAATAAAAAGGTAACAAGCGTAGATAAAGCGAATGTGCTGGAAAGCTCACGTCTTTGGAGAGAAACTGTTATAAAAGTTTCAAAAGATTACCCTGAGGTTGAGCTTAACCATCTTTATGTAGATAACTGTGCTATGCAGCTTGTAAGAAATCCCCGTCAGTTTGACGTTATTGTAACATCAAACATTTTCGGCGATATTCTTTCAGACGAAGCTTCAATGATTGCAGGCTCAATCGGTATGTTGGCGTCAGCAAGCCTTGCTGAGGGTACATTGGGACTTTATGAGCCTATTCACGGTTCAGCTCCCGATATTGCAGGACAAGGAATTGCTAACCCCCTTGCAACAATTCTTTCAGTAGCAATGATGCTCAGATATTCACTAAATGAGCCTGAGGCTGCTGATGCTATTGAAAATGCAGTAAACGAAACACTTAAAAAATACCGTACTCCTGATATTGCGTCAGCTGATACAAAGCAGGTGTCCTGTAGTGAAATGGGAGATATGGTCTGCTCAGAAATCTAAGGTGATATTATGTCCTACTATGATATGCACTCTCATATACTTCCACAGCTTGATGACGGCTCCAAAAGTACAGAATTAAGCCTAAAAATAATAGACAAGCTTAAAAAGCAAGGCGTTACTAATATCTGTTTCACTCCCCATTTTTATTCAAACGAGGAGAGTATTCAGGATTTTGTAAGCAAAAGAGCCGACTCTGTTAATAAGCTTATACCTTTGCTTCCTGAAGATATTAACTACTGCATAGGTGCTGAAGTATATGTAACAGGCTATCTTTTTAATAATTCGGATTTGTCCCAAATTTGCTACGGCAATTCAAAGTATATTCTGTGTGAGTTTCCTTTTGAATGTAGCTTTGGGGACCATACAATGAATTATTTTTACAAGCTTCAAAGCAACTATGGATTAAAGCCGGTGCTTACCCATGTTGAAAGATATTATAATCTTATGAATGACGAGGGCTTGCTGGAAGATTTGGTTGATGAGGGAATTATAATTCAGAGCAATGTTGGTGCATTTAAGGGCTTTTCTCAGAAGCGTAAACTGTTAAAATATATAAAACGAGGCTATATTACAGTATTAGGTACAGATTGCCATTCATTAACACGAGGTAATCCTGATGAATATCTTGATACAATTAACCTTATCAAAGATAAATGCGGACAAGGGTATGTTGATGATATAGTTAAAATAAGTGCAGAGATTTTTGATTCTGCCAAATAATCTAGGGGCTGTCGCAAATTTTACTAATTAGCGACAGCCCCTTTTTCATATAAAAAAGCCTACGCTCTACTTGAACAGGTAGGTCTTAACAAAGATGAAGCAGACAGAAGAATTTTGAAGCTTTCAGGCGGTCAGCAACAAAGAGTTGCCATAGCACGTGCTTTATCTTATGAACCTGATTTTATCCTTGCAGATGAACCCACAGGTAATTTAGACGGTGAAACACAAGAAGAAATAATTAAAATTTTAAGAGAGCTTGCAGATAAGGGCAAATGTGTAATAATAGTAACCCATTCACCTGAAGTTGCCAAAAAAGCAGATGAAGTTTACAAGTTAAATAAGGTATAAATTTCCTTACAAAATAACATATTCTTTTTCATTTTAAGAAAACATAAATCTCCTTAAAACACAAAAGAGGTGCATAATCAGCACCTCTTTTGTGTTTTATTCAATATAATTAATTCATCATAAAATTACAGCCTTACAGAAATTCCTCTGCTGTCCAGGTATTCTTTAAGCTTAGGAATAGGAATCTCACCAAAGTGAAACAGAGAAGCAGCTAAAACAGCGTCAGCTTTGCCTAAGGTAAAAGCATTGTAAAAATGCTCCAATGCTCCTGCTCCGCCGCTTGCAATAACCGGAATGTTTACCTTTTCTGAAACAGCCTTAGTTAATGCTAAATCATAACCTCTTTTCTGTCCGTCCTCGTCCATACTTGTTAACAGAATTTCTCCTGCACCTCGCTTTTCACATTCCACAGCCCACTCAACAGCGTCAATTCCCATAGGAATACGACCTCCGTTAATATATACCTCCCAGCTGTCGCCCTTGCGTTTAGCGTCAATAGCAACAACTACACATTGACTGCCGAATTTATAAGCGGCTTCATTTATCAGCTCAGGTCTTTTAATAGCCGCACTGTTTACAGATACCTTGTCAGCACCGGCTCTTAAAATATCGTTGAAATCTTCAACAGTCCTAATTCCTCCGCCAACGGTAAAAGGAATAAAAATCTTGTTTGCAACTTCCTTAACCATATCTATTACAGTAGAGCGTCCGTCACTTGAAGCAGTAATATCCAAAAATACTAACTCATCAGCACCTTGCTTGTCATATTCCTTAGCACACTCAACAGGATCTCCTGCGTCAACTAAATCAACAAAGCTCATTCCCTTAACAACTCTGCCGTTTTTTACATCAAGACAGGGAATTATTCTTTTAGCATACATATTAACACCTTACCTTAAGCACATATCAGCAAAATTTCTCAGAATTTTCAGCCCAACTTCACCGCTTTTTTCAGGATGAAACTGTGTTGCATGTATATTTTTATAAGAAACTGCTGCGTCAATAGTAACTCCATATTCAGTCTGAGCCGCTACAATATCTCTGCTTTCAGCTTTCAGGTAATAGGAATGAACAAAGTAAACGTAGGAATTATTTTCAATACCTCTGAATATCCCTTCATCCTTCAGAATATTAATACTGTTCCATCCCATATGAGGAATTTTAAGTCCATGACCGTTAGGAATTTTAGTTACAGAGCCTTTAAAAATATCTAAACCCTTAACATTAGGGCTTTCCTCGCTTTCAGGGAATAATAACTGTAAACCAAGACAAATACCTAAAAAGGGCTTACCTGTGTTTACAAATTCTTTGACAACATCTTTAATGCCATAGCTTTCCATAGTATTCATAGAGTCTCCAAAAGAACCTACACCGGGAAGTATAGCTCCGTCAGCCTCAAGTATTTTATCTTTATCTCTTGTAACAATACATTCACAGCCTATATATTTCAAAGCTTTGTAAACGCTTTGAATATTTCCTGCGCCATAGTCGATAATTGCAATCATAGGTTACCTCAGAATTTGAATAAATTTGCACAATAATGACGTAGTTACATCATATACGTATAAAACAATGACAATTTTAACATAAAGACTTTAAAAATGCAAGAACACAGGGTGATTTGTACCAAATCTTGCAAAATTAATATATTTTTGCAAGAAATCAGTTGTATTTTGCAAGTTTTAGTGCTAGAATGAAATACACTGCATGGAAGGTGGTAATTATTATGGTTGAACATCTATTAACAAGAATAGAAATGAATATAAAGAATTTTTCAAAAGGACAAAAGCGTATAGCTAACTATATAGAAGAGCATTATGATACAGCGGCTTTTATGACAGCCGCAAAGCTTGGCAAAACCGTAGGTGTGTCGGAAAGCACCGTTGTACGTTTTGCAAACGAGCTTGGCTATTCAGGCTATCCAAAGCTTCAAAAGGCTATGCAGGAGATGATTCGTGATAAGCTTACTTCGGTACAGCGTATTGATGTTACATCAACACGAATCGGAAATAATCACGTCCTTGATGCAATAATGAATCAGGATATCGAAAAAATCAGACGTACTCTTGAGGAAACCTCCCACGAGGATTTTGAGAAAGCGGTTAAGTCTATTGTGAATGCAAAAAGAATTTATGTGTTTGGTGTTCGTTCTACAGCTTCACTGGCACAGTTTTTGGGCTATTATCTTTCACTGATTTTTGATAATGTAAGGGTAATAACAGATACTTCAAAAACACATACCTATGAACAGCTTTTCAGAATCGGCAAAGATGATGTAATGATAGGGATTAGTTTCCCAAGATACAGCACAATGGCAGTAGAGGCAATGAGCCTTGCCCGTCAGCGTGGAGCAAATTCAATCGCAATTACAGACAGTATGGTGTCGCCCCTTGTGTCCGCTGCTGATGAAGTGTTGCTTGCAAGAAGTGATATGGCGTCTGTAGTTGATTCATTAGTAGCACCCTTAAGTTTAATTAATGCTTTAATAGTAGCTACAGTTCTTGAGAAAAAGGATGAGGTAACAGATACTTTTAAGGAGCTTGAGCTTATCTGGAACCACCAAGGTGTTTATGATAATTCCGCAAATAAGGTGTCCGATGAAAAGTAAAAAAGTAATAGTAATCGGCGGAGGTCCGGCAGGCTTAATGGCGGCTGGCTTTGCTTCACAAAATGGAGCTAAAGTACAGCTCTTTGAAAAAATGCCCAGAGTCGGCAGAAAACTCCGTATAACAGGAAAAGGCAGATGTAACCTTGCAAATAACTGCGATGTTGAAACTTTTATGCAGAACGTACCTGTAAACAATCGTTTCTTATACAGCGCAATTTATAATTTTACGCCCTATGACATTATAAGCTTTTTTGAGGATTTAGGACTGAAAACAAAAACCGAGCGTGGTAATAGAGTGTATCCAATTTCAGAAAAAGCAACCGATGTTGTTGATACAATGAAAAGATTTGCAGAGAAAAACGGTACAGAAATTATCCACCAAGAAGTAAAATCACTTATACTGGAAAATAACGCTTGTGTGGGTGTTAGGACCGATAATAACACATATATTGCCGATTCAGTAATTGTTGCTACAGGAGGTAAAAGCTACCACTTGACAGGCTCTACCGGTGACGGCTATAATTTTGCTAAAGAGGCAGGCCATACTATCATTGACCCCAAGCCGTCACTTGTACCTCTTGAAAGCACAGACAATTCCTGCAAAGAGATGCAAGGACTTTCATTACGGAATGTATCCTTAACTGTCAAGAACAAAAATAATAAAACTGTCTATACGGATTTTGGGGAAATGCTTTTTACCCACTTCGGATTGTCAGGCCCAATGATTTTGTCTGCAAGCTGTCACTTAAAGGACTATGAAAAAGAGAATTACACAGTATATATTGACTTAAAGCCGGCTTTAAATGATGAACAGCTGGATTTACGAATTCAGCGTGATTTTAAGGAAAATATCAATAAATCAGTTTCCAATTCACTTTCAAAGCTTTTACCTAAAAAAATGATACCTGTTATGCTAAAGCGCTGGGGTGTGCCTTTTGATAAAAAATGCAACAGCATTACAAAAGAGGAGAGAAAAAAGCTTTTATTTCTTATAAAGAATTTTGATATTCCGATATCAAAACCTCGCCCTGTTGAGGAAGCAATAATTACCTCGGGAGGTATAAAGGTTTCGGAAATTAACCCAAAAACCATGGAAAGCAAGCTGGTATCCGGACTGTATTTTGCAGGTGAGGTAATTGACGTTGACGCTTATACAGGTGGTTTCAATTTGATAATAGCTTGGGCTACAGGCAGACTAAGCGGTGAAAATGCCTCAATTTGAACATATAAATTAAACATTATATATTAATATCATTTATGAAAGGTTGTAATAATTATGTCTATAGCAATTGCAATTGATGGACCTGCCGGAGCAGGCAAAAGCACTATATCTAAATCAGCGGCAAAGAAACTTGGCTTTATCTATATAGATACAGGCGCATTGTATCGTACAGTTGGTCTTGCAGCTACAAGAAATAATGTTGAGCCTGTGGAAGGTGAGGCTGTTAATAATCTTTTAAACAGCATAAAGGTTGAGCTTACATTTAATGATAAAGGTGAACAGGTTGTTCTATTAGACGGTGAAGATGTATCAGGCTTAATCAGAACCCCCGAAGCGTCAATGATGGCTTCTAAAATATCTGCCATTCCTGAAGTAAGAGCTTATCTCCTTGACCTACAGAGAAATATGGCAAAAACAGATAATGTGATTATGGACGGCAGAGATATCGGAACAGTAGTATTGCCTGATGCAGAGGTAAAAATATTCCTTACAGCAACCCCTGAAGCAAGAGCAACAAGAAGGTATAAGGAACTTGTTGAAAAGGGTATGGATGTGAAATACGAGGATATTTTGGAGGATGTTAAAACTCGTGATTATAACGATTCCCACAGAGATATTGCACCGCTAAAACAGGCGGAGGACGCAGTATTAGCTGATACAACAGAGATTGATTTAGAAGGCAGTATTGATTTAATCGTCAGTATTATTAAGGAGCATATGTAATGGGACAGTCAAGAGTTCTATATAGAATCGGCAGAATAGTGTGTACACCTGTATTCAAACTCGCTTATAGATATAAGGTTGTAAATAAGGCAAATATTCCTGATGACGGCGGATATATAATTGCCTGCAATCATATTTCATTTTCCGATCCTGTGCTTTTAGGCTTAGGTCAGAAACGCAGAATTTTCTTTATGGCAAAAGATACACTTTTTAAAAATAAATTTTTCGGAGCATTGATTCGCAAGTTAGGAGCTTTTCCTGTAACCCGAGGAGCAGGTGACGGTAAAGCAATAAAGACCGGTACCGACTTAATTGAGGAAGGTAATGTGATGGGCATTTTCATCGAAGGAGCAAGGAGTAAAACTGGTGAACTAATGCGTCCCAGAAGCGGTTGTGCATTGGTAGCTCAGCAGACTAAGGTGTCTGTTGTTCCCGCTTGCATTACACCTTTGTCAAAAAAATTGTTTGCAAAACGTATTATACATTTTGGAGACCCTTTGACAATTGAAGAATTAGGACTTGTTACCGGTGACAGACGTGAGCTGAAGAATGCAAGCACTATGATTATGAATAAAATCAAAGAAATGAGAGAGCAAGACTTAAATGAGTATAAGGGTAGCTAAAACAGCAGGCTTTTGTTTTGGAGTTAACCGAGCTGTTACAATGGTTTATGACCTTATTAATGAAGGTAAAAAAGTTTGTACCTTAGGACCGATTATCCACAATATGGAAATGGTTAAGGAGCTTGAAAGCAAGGGCTGTAAGGCTATCGAAAAGGTTGAAGATTGTCCCAAGGACTGTACACTGGTAATTCGTTCTCACGGAGTAAGTAAAAGTATAATAGAAAAAATCAAGGAACTTAATCTTAGTTATGTCGATGCAACTTGCCCTTTTGTTAAAAAAATACATAATATAGTTTTAAAGGCAGGGCAGGAGAATAAAACAGTTCTTATTGCAGGTAACAAAAATCATCCTGAGGTACAGGGAATAATCGGTCATTGCAGTAGTAAATGCTACACTTTTAATAACCAACAGGAACTCTTGGAGTTAGAGGATTTAATTCCGGATAAGAATAATAAATCCTTTTGTGTAGTAGCTCAGACCACTTTTAGTAAAAAAGAATGGAAAAAATGTTTAAAAACCATAAAAAAAGTCTGTACAAATTCAGAAATATTTGATACAATATGTAGAGCTACATCTGAGCGACAGGAAGAGGCAGACTCTTTGTCCTCGCTTTCTGACCTGATGGTTGTAATCGGCGACCGCCATAGTTCAAACACAGGTAAGCTGTTCGATATATGTAAGAGCAAATGTAAAAATACTTGCTTAATCGAAACAGCTCAGGAGCTGGACAAAAGTCTTGTAAGAGCTTCCCACAGCATTGGTGTAACTGCAGGTGCTTCTACGCCTGCAAGGATAATAAAGGAGGTACTGGATACAATGAGTGAAGAAATCAAATCCAGCGAAACAGTTGTTACTGAAGAATCTTTTGAGGCGATGTTAGAAGAGTCCCTCAAAAATTTAAATACTAATGAGAGGGTAAAAGGCGTAGTTATAAGCATAGCTCCTAACGAAGTTATCGTTGACGTAGGCAGAAAACAGTCCGGCTTTATTCCGGCTGATGAGCTTTCAAATGATCCAACCGTTAAGCCTGAGGACGTTGTAAGCGTAGGCGAAGAATTAGAGCTTCTTATTATGAAGACTAATGACGCTGAAGGCACAATTATGCTTTCAAAGCGCAGAGTTGACGCTCAAAAGGGCTGGGAAGAGCTTGAAGCTAAGGCTGATAGTGACGAAATTCTTACAGGCAAGGTTACAGAAGCTGTTAAGGGCGGAGTAATCGTTGTTTATAATAATGTCAGAGTATTTATTCCTGCATCTCAGGCAACAGCTTCAAGAGATGATAGCCTTGAAGATTTAGTAGGTACAGAGGTTCAGTTTAGACTTCTTGAAGTATCACAGCGTGGCAGAAGAAGACGTGTAGTAGGTTCAATTCGTGCCGTACTTCGTGAACAGCGTGCTGAACAGCGTGCAGCATTTTGGGAAACATGCGAAGTAGGTAAGAAGTACACAGGTACTGTTAAGTCAATCACAAACTACGGTGCTTTTGTTGACCTAGGCGGCGTATTCGGTATGGTACATATCTCTGAGCTTTCCTGGACACATATTAAGAATCCATCTGAGGTAGTTAATGTAGGCGATGAAATTGAAGTTTACATTAAGGAAATCAACGAAGAGACAAAGAAAATTTCTCTTGGTTACAAAGACCCTGATGCAAACCCATGGGAAATCCTAAGACGTGATTACCCTGTAGATACAGTAGTTGATGCAACAATTGTCGGCATTACAACCTTTGGCGCTTTTGCAAATGTTATTCCCGGTATTGACGGTCTTATCCACATTTCTCAGATTGCTAATCAGAGAATTGAAAAGACATCAGATGTACTTTCAGTAGGTCAGAAGGTACAGGCTAAGATTATCGCTATTGATTTTGATAAGAAGCGTGTTAGCCTTTCAATGCGTGCTTTACTTCCTGAGGAAGAGCCTGCTCCGGCAGAAGTTGCAGAAGAAGTTGTTGCTTCTACAGAAGAAGTTACAGCTCCGGCTGAGGAAGTAGCTCCGGCAGAGGAAGAAGTTGTAGCTACAACAGAATCAGTTGAAGAATAATCTGATTTTTCTAAAAATTAATGGGTATCCTTCTTTTAAAGGATACCCATTTGTGATATAATAGAGTAAATTTATATAATATTTAAGTATATCAAATCATAATCTATTTAGAAGGTATGAAGTATGTATAATGAAATTAAATCTCAAGCTCTTAATGCTTTTAAAGAATTGGTAGAAACTGCTAAGCTTAAAAAGGGTGACATTATAGTTTTGGGCTGTTCAACAAGTGAAATTTGTGGCAAAAAAATAGGCACAGATTCTCAGTTCGATTGTGCAGGTGCCTTGTATGAAGGCTTTTATCCCTACCTAAAGGAAAAAGGAATTTATCTTGCAGCACAGTGCTGTGAGCATTTAGGCAGAGCATTAGTAGTTGAAGAAGAATACGCCCTAAAGCATAATCTTGAAATAGTAAATGTTATTCCGCAGCCAAAGGCGGGCGGCAGCAGTGCAACAACAGCGTATAAGCTTTTTGACAGACCGGTAGTTGTTGAAGAAATCAACGCAGACGCAGGAATTGATATAGGAGGAACTCTTATAGGTATGCATTTGAAAAAAGTAGCAGTTCCTGTAAGATTATCAATAAACAAAATAGGTGAAGCAAATATACTGTGCGCCCGTACAAGACCTAAGTTTGTAGGCGGAGAGCGTGCGGTGTATAATGCCGATTTAATGTAGAGGTGCAGCTATGACAGCAAAAGATGAATTTATAAAAATCTATACTGAAAATATAACCAGGGATGGCTCAAAAGAGCTTTTGGAATGGCTGATGAAAACTGACTTTTTCACAGCTCCTGCAAGCACACGTTACCATTGTGCCTGCGAAAACGGTTTGGTTATGCATTCAGTAAGCGTTTTTAACACACTGATTGAAAAGCACTTTGATGAGGAAAATGATAACCTTGAAAGCTTTGCTATTTGTGCGTTGCTCCACGATTTATGCAAAGCACAGTTTTACAAGGTTTCAACTCGCAACGTAAAGAATGAACAAACAGGTCAATGGGAAAAAGTCCCCTATTATGCAATTGAAGACAGCTTTCCCTTTGGTCACGGGGAAAAATCCGTATTTCTGATTGAACGCTTTATGAGGCTTAAAATTGAGGAAGCTATGGCTATACGTTGGCATATGGGAGAGTTTGGCGATAAAAACAGCAACACTATTTCTCAGGCTTACGACAGGTATCCTTTGGCAGTTAAACTGCACCTAGCAGACTTAGAGTCAACTTTTCTGAGAGAAAAAGGCACTTCTGCTGTAAACAATAGGTGAATTATGGATTTTATTACTGCAAAAAACAGAGCAGAAGAGCTTACTGCTCTACTAAAATATCATAATGACTTGTATTATAATCAGGATAATCCTGAAATTTCTGATTTTGAATATGATGCCTTACTTCGTGAACTTGAGAATATAGAAGCAGAATATCCACAGCTTATAACTTCAGACTCACCAACCCAAAAGGTTGGCGGTAATGCAGGGAATAAGTTTTCTTCTGTAGTTCATACTGTTCCTATGGAAAGCTTGCACGACAGCTTTTCATATGATGAGCTTAAGGATTTTGACCGTAAGGTCAGAGAAGCAGTCTCCAATCCTAAGTATGTAGTTGAGCCTAAATTTGACGGATTGTCCGTTTCGGTTGAATATACCAACGGAGTTTTGTCAAGAGCCTCAACCAGAGGCGACGGTACAGTAGGTGAGGATATAACAGACAATATCCTGACAATTAAATCTTTACCTCATCGTTTGGAAAAAGCTCCCTCTTATTTAGAGGTGAGAGGTGAGGTATATATGTCTTTTAAAAGCTTTATGGCTCTTACAAAGCGACAGGAAGAAAATGAAGAAAAACCATTTAAAAATCCCCGTAATGCCGCTGCCGGCTCATTAAGACAAAAGGACAGCAAAATCACAGCCCAACGTAATCTTGATATTTTTATTTTTAATATCCAACAAATTGAAAATGTGGATATAAAAACCCACACCCAAGCCCTGGATTACCTAAAATCCTTAGGGCTTCCTGTTTCTTTTCATAATCTCTATAGCAATATAGATGATGTTATAACTGAAATTGAAAGAATCGGAAACAACAGAGGAGAATACCCATTTGCCATTGACGGAGCTGTAGTAAAGGTTGATGATTTCGGTATGCGTACAGAACTGGGCTCTACAGCAAAATTCCCTCGTTGGGCTGAAGCATATAAATATCCTCCGGAAGAAAAAGAAACCACTTTACTTTCAGTAGAAATCAATGTAGGCAGAACAGGTGTGCTTACTCCTGTAGGCAACTTTGAACCTGTACTCTTGGCAGGTACAACCGTTTCAAGAGCAACTCTCCACAATAAAGATTTCATAAAGGAAAAAGGAATATGTTTGGGAGATAAAGTAATAATCCGTAAGGCAGGAGAGATTATTCCTGAGGTAGTGTCTGTTTCACAGCATTGTGAAAACTCAGTGCCTTTTGAATTTCCAAAGCTTTGTCCATCCTGCAACAGCCCTGTTGTTCAAGAAGAGGGAGAGGCCGCAATACGGTGTACAAATACTGATTGTCCTGCACAGCTTATGCGACATTTAATTCACTTTGTAAGCAGAGATGCAATGGATATTGACGGCTTGGGACCTGCCGTTCTTGAACAGCTGTCAAAAGCAAATTTAATTAATTCTCCTGCCGACTTGTATTCCCTTAAATATGATGATATTGTTATCCTTGACAAAAAGGGAGATAAGTCTGCTAAGAATCTTCTTCTGGCTTTGGAAAAGTCTAAGAACGACGAGCTTTACAGACTTGTCTTTGCTTTAGGAATACCGCATATCGGACTAAAAGCAGCAAAGCTGTTGTGCGAAAAATTCACTACTATCGAAAGTCTGTTTGAAGCTGATGTGAATTCTGTAGCTGAAATTGAGGGCTTTGGAGAAATAATGGCACAGTCGGTAGTTCAGTATTTTAATCTTGAAAGCACTAAGAAATTAATAGGAGAACTAAAAGCATTAGGCGTTAAAATGGTTCCGTCAAAAGCAGTATCTACAGAAGGTGTTTTTTCAGGAAAAACCTTTGTGCTAACCGGAACTTTGCCTACTATGTCACGTTCCGATGCTTCAAAAATCATAGAAGAACAGGGCGGTAAAACTTCAAGCTCCGTATCTAAGAAAACAGACTATGTTTTAGCCGGTGAATCAGCAGGTTCAAAGCTTACAAAAGCCCAAAGCCTGGGTATTAAAATACTTTCAGAAGAAGAGTTTTTGTCTATGATAGATAATCAAAACATTAATAATTTTACTGATGAAGCTGATACCAACCAAAGCGAATACACGGCTTCCTTGTTTGATATTTAGAAAATATTTTTTATGACCTCTTTAATTAGAGGTCATATTTTTTTGCCATAATTCATATAGCTTAATATGTTAAAAACTCAGGAGGATAAAATGATAAACAATTCGTTTAACAGCGTACTTCAATCACTTGGACCTTTTTTAGGGAGCAAGCTTAAAGCTATCCCTGATAAAATCAAGGACAACCTGCTTGAAATACGTCTTAGAGTAAATAAGCCTGTTGCCTTGTGTTGTATTGATGATACATATTATATTACTGATAATAGCTGTGTAACAAACACTATTTTAAATCAGCCGATGTTTACAATTGGCAGCAGAGAGCTACAGGAAATTTTCAATACTATTTGTTGCTTTTCTGTGTATTCAAAGCAAAACGAAATAAAAAACGGTTATGTAACCATTAAAGGAGGCCATCGTATAGGTATATGCGGAACAGCGGTAATTGAAAATAATTCTATCATAAATATCAGAAACATCAGCTCAATTAATATAAGAATATCATCAGAGCATAAGGGTTGCAGTAAACAAATACTCAGCAAGATTAAAGATGTTAGGTCAGGACTTCTTATATGCGGCGCCCCTTGCAGCGGAAAAACAACAATACTAAGAGATCTGGCAAGATTATTGTCAACAGAATATAAAAAGAAAGTAGCCTTAATAGACCAGCGTTCTGAAATAGCCGCTACATACAAGGGAGTTTCACAATACGATGTTGGGATGTGTGATGTTCTAAACTGCTATAGTAAAAACGACGGCTTTGACCAAAGCCTTCGCTGTTTGTCGCCTGACATAATTATTTGTGACGAAATTGGTACAAGCCAAGATGTATCTTCTCTTGAAAACTCTATGAACAGCGGAGTTTCGGTAATAGCCTCTGCACATTGTACAAGTCCTAAGGAGCTAAAATCCAAACCTCAGTTTAATCGCCTTGTATCAAGCGGAGCCTTTACATACGTTGCGTTTTTAGGCAACAAAATAAACGTTGGACAGCTTGTGTCTATTGTGAAAACTAATGAGCTTTATAATTAAAATTATCGGAGCAGTATTAGTTGTAACTGCCGGTACCGTTTGTGGCTTTTATTTTTCACTAAAGCTAAGCAAAAGGAAAGAATTTCTAATTGCATTTAAAGATTTCCTTTCTGCTCTGGAAACTAATATAAGGTATAAAGCAGATGACATTATTACTTTGATAACAGCCTCATCATCAAGTCCTATGCTTGAATTTTTTTCTGATAATGTTTTCAGTAGCTTTATGGATTATTGGAACAGCTTTGTTGAAAATTTACCTAAAAGTTATGGCTTGACTAAGGAAGATATTAATTTAATAAAAGAATTTGGCAAAAATCTCGGCACAACTGATATAGAAGGACAGCTTAACCATATTGAGCTATATAAAAATCATTTTGAAACCCAGTATAAAAAATCAGAAGATGAATATAAAACTAAATCTAAGCTGTATAAGGTTTTAGGATTTTTCATAGGCGCAGTAACAGCATTGATTTTAATATAAATAATAATATAAAGGATTGAGAAATATGGACGTTGATATGATATTTAAAATAGCAGCAAT
>CAMFZJ010000003.1 GCA_946004305.1 uncultured Clostridia bacterium
ACACAAGGAGTATCGTCGGCAGCGTCAGATGTGTATAAGAGACAGCTATTAGCTGTACTTTTGATTGTGTCAGCGGCCGGCTGTGCTCCTATGACTTTAGCAAAAGAATGGAGCTATGAGTACAATGACGATACTCTTTCGGAAAAACTTGATATCGGTGTTTATATCTATTCACTTTATCAGGCTTACAGCAACGCAAAGACTTATGCTGAAAAAGCAGAAGATTACAAAGACAACGAATCCTTTATGGATATTGAAATCACAGATGATGACGGCAACAAGGCTCTAGCTAAAGACTGGATCAAAACCGAAGCTGAAAAAATAACCGTAAACCTTCTTGCTGTTGACTACCTGGTTGAAAAGCACGGCGCTACTTGGGACGAGGCTTCTATGGAAAGTGCTGAGCAGGAATGTAAAAACGCATGGGAAATGGGTCCGTATTCCTCTTACGGATATTATCAGCCAATGTCTAAAGAGCTTGAGCCTTTTGGTGTTTCATACGACAGCTTTAAGCTTTCTTCATATGTTGCTAATGTAAAGCAGAATGCTATTTTTGACGTTCTTTATAATGAAGGCGGAGAAAAAGCTGTTTCAGACAAAGAATTTACAAAGTACTTCACAGAAAACTATGTGGATTACAGCTATATCCCTGTAGAAATGTACACATCTGAATCAGACGCTGAAGGCAACTCTACATCTGTAGCATTTGGCAAAAAGAAAATGAACAGCACTATTGACAAACTTGAGTCATTAGCAAAAAATATTAACAGCGACAGTACAACTTTCGACAAAGCTGTAAAGAGTTGTGTTAAGGAATTAAAGATTGATGAAAGCGCTGCAGTAGAGGATACTGTTGAGCTTTTGACAACAACAGAGGGCAATAATGCAGACATTGCTAAAGCATTAAAGTCACTGGATAACGGCAAGGCTAAGGTTATTACAGTTGGTAAAGACGGCGACAGCCCAATGGCTTATCTTGTGTTAAAGAACGATATCAGCCGTAATGTTGAGCATTATTTAGAAAATAAAACAGAACACTCATCTGTTTTACAGAGTATGAAATCTGATGAATTTACAGACTTCATTGAGAAAACTGCAGATGATATGCTAAAGTCTGACAAGCTTAGCAAGAACTCCGGCGTAATCGATAGATATGATCCAAATATGTTCTTTGTAAAAGCTGAGGAAACTACAGCAGCTACAGAAGATGAGGATGCAGAAGCTGAATAATTCAGTTAAACTTATTTGATTTGGAAGGAAGTGCATTTGATGAATAAAAAATCCAGGCTTAGTTATTTAATCTTTGCTATAATATTTTGTCTTTCAATTTGCACAATGAAGGTAATGGCTGTACCTAATGAGGAGGTGCCTGTTGTAACAGAAGCTCCACCTGTTGTAACAGAGGCTCCGCCTGTTGTAACAGAAGCTCCGCCTGTTGTTACGGAAGCTCCTACAAAAGCTCCCGTTTACACTAATCCGCCCACAGCTGCTCCTGTTAAGCCTACATCAAAGCCATATGTTGCACCTGTTACCAAAAGTCCCGGTAATTCTTATGTAGCTCCGGCTACTTCAGCATACAGAGCAACATCTGCTGCCCAGCCTGCAACTTCTGCCGAAAGCAAAAAGTCCGAGATTTATGACGTTGAGGACGAAGAAGTTGATGAGGATACGTTAAAAAAAGGCGACTGGAAAGATATTGAAGAACAGCTTAAAAATGCCAACGCAAATGATGACAGCGATGTTGCTGACTTTGATTTTATCAAAAAGAATGACGGCAAAAACGACAATGGTGAATGGATACTTTATTTAGGCATTGCTTTTGAAGTAATTGCCGCCGGTATTATCGTTACCTTGATAATACTTGCTGTACGCCGTAAGAAAAAGGCTGAAAATGCAAGACACGGAAATTCTGCAACCAGAACAAAAAACGGCTCTCAACGAAGAGAATCCGATAGTCCCGGACCTGTAGCAAATAGGCAAGTTTCTGAGGAAAGACGAAGGACTGCACCTTCCCACAGTCAGAGCAGACAGGTTAAAAAGCGCAGCAAGTATGATACAGACGAAATTTTTATTCCAAAGAAAAGAACCTCCCAAAACAACAGATACAAACCTAAACACTAATAAAACTGAACACTAATAAAATCGGAATAGCCAAAGGTTATTCCGATTTTTGCATTATAGGCTATGAAATAGTTTATTAATAAATATTGCCAAGCTCCTTTACATATCCTTCCATTTCAGCTTTGCTGTTCATTGTTTTTGCCTTTTCGATTATTTGCAGTCTTTCCTTTTCGGACCGGTTGGTAAAGTACTTCATTGCACAAAAGTTTTTTGACAATGCCATTTGAAAGCCTAAGGGCATATCTTTATTATTTTGATTCAAAAAATCACCTCTATCCTATTTTAGGATGAGGTGATTAATATTATTCATTGATTTATATATAATTTAGGTTAAATAAAGCTTAAACCATTAATAAGCTAAAATGATTTAAAATATGTTGCCAAGTTTTCTGAAACGCTCATAACGAAGATTTGCAAGCTCATCCACATCTACCGCAAGGTTTTTCTCGAATGTTCTGCAAATAAGAAGTTTTAAGCTTTCAAACATTTTCCTGTCCTCAGCCTTTGGCTGACGGAGAACACGCTCGATAACTCCAAGGTCAAACAAATCCTGGGCTGTCATTTTCAGCTTTTCAGCTGCTTCAGGCGCTTTTGTGCTATCCTTCCAAAGAATACTTGCACAGCCTTCAGGAGAAATAACTGAATAAACAGAATCCTCAAGCATCCACACTTCGTCAGCTACGGCTAAAGCCAATGCTCCGCCTGAGCCCCCTTCGCCGATAAAAATAGAAAGGATTGGGGTTTTTAGAGCCATCATTTCCATAAGGTTGGTGGCGATTGCGTGACCCTGGCCTCTCTCCTCTGCTCCGATACCGCAATATGCACCGCTTGTATCAACAAAGCAAAGCACAGGTCTGTGAAACTTTTCAGCCTGCTTCATAAGTCGCAAAGCTTTTCTGTATCCCTCAGGGTGAGCCATACCAAAATTACGCTCCATACGTTCTCTTGTATTTCTTCCCTTTTCAAGTCCGATGACGGTCACAGGCATTCCGTTTAAGATTCCGATACCGCCTACAACAGCCTTATCATCTGCAAAGTTTCTGTCGCCGTGCAACTCTACAAAGCTGTCGCTGAACATATTGTTAATATAGTCTATTGAGGTAAGCTTATTTGCGTCACGAGCAGCTAACACCTTATCAAATGCTCTCATAGCTGTACCTCCCCGTAATTATGTATTTCAAGAATATGTCTTAATGTATCTTTAAGATACTGACGGCTTACTACTTTGTCTACAAAGCCTTTCTGCAAAACGAACTCCGCTGTTTGGAAATCCTTTGGCAGTTTTTGTCTTATAGTCTGCTCAATTACCCTTGGTCCTGCAAAAGCAATCAATGCCTTTGGCTCTGCAAGAATGATATCGCCCTCCATAGCAAAGGAAGCTGTTACGCCTCCTGTTGTAGGGTCGGTAAGTACGGTAATATAAAGCAAGCCTGCATCGCTGTGCTTTTTTACTGCACCTGAGGTTTTTGCCATTTGCATTAGGGACAATATTCCCTCCTGCATTCTTGCACCGCCTGACGCTGCACAAACAACTACCGGCAGCATATGTTCTGTTGCGTACTCAAATGCACGAGTGACCTTCTCGCCTGTAACAGTACCCATTGAACCCATCATAAATCCCGGCTCCATACAAATTAATGTGGTTGTTATGCCGGAAATATTGCAAGTGCCACAGATTACCGAATCTTTTTCTCCGGTCTGTTCCTTGCTTTTTTCAAGCTTTTTATTATAGTCAGGAAAATCTATTATATTTTTGCTTTCAAGCTCAGAATCCATTTCAACGAAAGTATCCTTATCCGCCAAGAGCTGTATTCTCTGTCTTGCGTTAAGACGGAAATGGTGGTTGCAATGAGAGCAAACATGAAAATTCTCCTCAACATCTGTAGACAAAAGCATAGTATTGCACTCAGGACATTTTATCCACATTTCATCAGGGACATAAGGCTGATTTTCAACTTTATCCTCGCTTCCCTCAAGCTCGTTTTTAGGTTTTATAAATGCAAACAAATCCATTTAGTTATCCTCTTTTTTTGCTTTTCTTTTCTCAAAATCTTCCATAAAATCAGTTGTATAGCTTCCGTCTGCAAATTCCTTTGCAGAGAGAATATCAATCATAAGGTCACGATTGATTTTAATTCCCTGAACAGAAAGCTCCGACAAGGCCATCTTCATTTTACGGATAGCAAGCTCACGATTTCTTCCCTGGACTATTACCTTGCCTATCATTGAATCATAGAAAGGCGGAATCAGATAATCCTGATAAAGTGCCGTATCAAAACGGACAAAAGAACCTCCGGGAACATGCAGACCTGTGATTCTGCCGCAGCTTGGCATATAGTTCCTGTCAGGATCCTCTGCATTTATTCTGCACTCAATAGTGTGGCCGTGGAAATATATATCCTCTTGCTTTCTTGCAAGTTCCTTGCCGGCGGCTACTCTTATCTGCCACTGTACAAGGTCCATACCTGTTACCATTTCTGTAACACCATGCTCAACCTGAAGTCTTGTGTTCATTTCCATAAAATAGAAATTTCCGTCCTTGTCATAAAGAAACTCTACTGTACCTACGGAATTGTAGTTTACAGCATGGGCAGCTTTGATTGCAGCCTCCATCATTGCTTTGCGAGTATCCTCGGGTATTGAGGGTGACGGACTTTCTTCAATAAGCTTCTGGTTGTGCCTTTGAACAGAACACTCACGTTCACCTAAGCAAAGAGCATTACCCATTTTATCGCATAACAACTGCATCTCAATATGCTTAACAGGTTTCAGGAATTTTTCTATATACAAGGCACCGTCACCAAATGCAGACTCTGCTTCAGCGTAGGCGCTGTTATATGCATTTTCAAACTCCTTTGCAGTCTTTACAAGGCGGATTCCTCGTCCTCCACCACCGCTGCGAGCCTTAATAAGTAAGGGATAACCAATCTCATCTGCTTTTTCTTTAGCTTCTTCCACGCTTTCAAGAACGTCTGTACCCGGTGTTACAGGCACTCCGGCGGCTCTCATTGTTTTGCGAGCCTTATCCTTGTCTCCTAAAAGAGAAATCATTTCAGAGGTTGGTCCGATAAACTCAATATTACATTGTTCACAAAGCTGAACAAATTTTGCATTTTCCGACAAAAGTCCGTATCCCGGGTGGATAGCCTGAGCTCCACTCTGAATAGCAACAGTTAATATGGCAGGCATATTAAGGTAGCTGTCTGCAACCTTGCTGTCGCCAACGCAATAGCTTTCGTCAGCAAGCTGAACGTGCATTGCTTCCTTGTCGGCTTTAGAATAAATTGCAACTGTGGAAATTCCCATCTCTCTACAGGCACGGATTATGCGTACCGCTATTTCTCCACGGTTGGCAATAAGAATTTTACTAAACATTGCGTCACTTCCAGAAGTAATTTACTTAATCAATGCAAAGCTGAAATCTGCGCTTACACAGAGTTTGCCGTCAACATAGCCTTTAGCGCTGATAAAATAAAAATTCCCACGGGAACGTGTAAGAGTACAGGTTGACTCTAATGTGTCACCGGGCTTTACCATTCCCTTGAACTTTACGTTGTCCATTTTTGTAAAGTACGGTGTACAGCCTTTGCACTTATCTGCAAGCATTACACAGCTTGACTGTGCCATCATTTCACACAGGATAACTCCCGGCACAACGGGGTTTCCCGGAAAATGGCCTTTTAGGAAGAACTCATCTCCGCTGACTGTATATTTACCGTGAGAAGTTGTTTCATCAACAAGCTCTGCCTCCTGTACAAGAAGCATATTGTCGCGATGTGGTATTATTTCTTTAATCTGTTCCTGATTCATAGTAACTCCTTAACCGATTCTGAACATTGGCTGTCCGTATTCTACAACATCGCCGTTGTTTACAAGAATCTCAGTAATCTTGCCGCTTTCTTCTGCTGTGATTTCGTTCATAATCTTCATAGCTTCGATAATGCATACTACATCGCCCTTTTTAACTTCCTGTCCCAAACTTACAAAAGGAGCGCTGTCAGGGTTAGGTGCAGAATAGAACACACCAACCATTGGGCTGTCTATTGTTTTGCCGGAAGGAATAGGTGCTGACGGTACTGACGATTCAGGTGCAGATACCGGAGCAGTCTGTGACGGTGCAGTTGCTGTGTAAGTTACTGCCGGAGCAGATGCCGGAGCTTTTTCGATACAAACAGAATCTTTTTTATCTGATATTTTAATGGAAGTCAGCTGACTTTCCTCAAGAATTTTAATTAGCTTTTTTAGCTCGTCTAAACTATACATAAAAACCTCCGTTAAACTTTCTTGAATACAACGCAAGCATCGTGACCGCCAAAGCCAAGATTTGTTGAAGCTGCTACTGTAATATCTCTTTCCTTTGCTTTGCCTAATGTGTAATCAAGGTCACACTCAGGGTCAAGCTCTGTTGTACCGATTGTAGGAGGTATTTTTCCATCCTTAAGTGCAAGGACAGACACAATAGCTTCAACAGCACCTGTTGCGCCCAGCATATGGCCTGTCATTGACTTTGTTGAGCTTACTGACACATCATAAGCTTTTTCACCTAAGGCACTCTTAATAGCCATTGTTTCTGTTTTATCGTTCATAGGTGTACTTGTACCGTGGGCGTTAAAATAAATGACATCATCATCGGTAACATTACCTTCTTTAAATGCAATTCTGATTGCTTCTGCAAGACCTTCGCCGTCAGGTGACGGAGCAGTTACATGGTGAGCGTCACAGGTGTTGCCGTAGCCAATCATTTCAGCATAAATTTTAGCACCTCTTGCCTTAGCATGCTCGTATTCTTCAAGCACTAACATACCTGCACCCTCGCCCATAACAAAGCCGTTACGGTTTACATCAAAAGGAATTGACGCTTTCTTAGGGTCTTCTGTTGTTGAAAGTGCTTTCATATTTGCAAAGCCTGCAATTGTAAGAGGATGAACAACATACTCTGCACCCCCTGTAATAATAGCGTCTGCATAACCGTCTTTAACTGCGTGGAAGGCTTCACCAACTGCATTGGAGCCTGTAGCACAGGCTGATACAGGTGCTAATGTAGGGCCTTGCGCATTGTACTTAATAGCAATCTGTCCGCAGGCTATATTGCCGATCATCTTAGGAATAAAATGAGGGCTTACCTTTCTTGCTCCCTTTTCAAGGAGTGCCTGGGTATTTTCAACGAATGTATAAAGTCCACCGATACCTGCTCCTACATACACACCAAGTCGCTTAGGGTCAATTGTACCGGCAAGTCCGCTGTCGTCCATAGCTTCCTGTGCTGCACCTAAAGCGAAGATTGTGTACATATCTGTTTTTCTTAAATCTCTTTTTTCAACTACAGTTGTGGGGTCAAAATCCTTAACCTCGCCTGCAATTTTTACAGCTGAATCTTCTGTATCAAATTTTGTGATTTTATCTATACCGCATACACCGTCAAGCATATTGCTCCACATTGTTGCAACATCATTGCCTACCGGCGTAATTGCACCAATACCTGTAACTACAACTCTTCTCATATTGCTTTATTCTCCTTTTACATTGCTATTCCGCCGTCAACACGGATAACTTCACCTGTTACATAGGCTGCTGCATCACTGCACAAAAACTCTACCACATTTGCAACATCCTCAGGCTTTCCACGTCTTTTCATAGGAATAGACGAAGCGATTTCATCTTTGATTTTGTCAGATAAAGCCTGTGTCATAGCAGTATCAATATAGCCCGGTGCAACTGCATTTACAGTTACATTCCTTGCAGCAAGTTCCCTAGCAACCGACTTTGTTACACCGATTAAGCCTGCTTTAGACGCTGAATAGTTTGCCTGTCCTGCATTACCGTTCAGGCCAACAATTGAAGCCATATTAACGATTCGACCGCTTCTCTGACGCATAAAGGGCTTATATGTATGCTTAATCATATTAAAGGCACCTTTAAGGTTTACATTGATTACTGCGTCAAAATCACTTTCCTCCATATTGAGGACAAGCTTGTCTCTGCATATACCGGCATTATTTACAAGAATATCGATTTTTCCGAATTCAGCAATAATCTCCTTTACCACATTGCCGCTTGCTTCAAAGTCGCTTACATCACAGTCGTAAGCCTTTACCTTAACGCCGATTCTCCCAATAAGCTCAAGGGCATCTTCCTTTGGACCTAAGCCTACAAGTGCAATATCTGCACCGCCTTTAGCAAGCTTCTCTGCAACAGCCATACCAATTCCGCTGTATCCTCCTGTTACAACTGCAACTTTACCTTCAAAATTCATAGCTTTCTCCTTTAACAATCTAAAGCTTCAAGGTCACTTAGATTTTCAACCTTTACAGCCTTTATATCACCGTTAATTCTCTTTACCAAGCCTGTGAGTGTTTTACCCACACCAACCTCGATAATAGTATCAACGCCGTCCTCTGCCATATTTTCAACTATTGTCTGCCACCTTACGGGATTTTCTACCTGTGCTTTTACCAAAGCCTTGAAATCACCCTCATAAGGTTTTGCTGTATAGTTTGAATACACAGGAATCTCAGGAGCATTAAAGTCAACATCTGACATATACTCCATAAGTCCCTCAGCAGCTTCAGACATAAAGGGTGAGTGGAACGCTCCGCTTACTGCAAGACGCTTTGCCCTACCCTTAACATTTGAAAATGCTTCAATTAATTTATCTACGTTATCTTCCTTTGTTGCTACAACTGTCTGTGCAGGACTGTTGTAGTTTACAGGATATGTATCTTCAAATTCCCAACAGATTTTTTCGATTTCCTCTGACGAAAGCTTCATTACAGCAAGCATTGCTCCGGGATTTGCTTTTGCAGCCTTATCCATAAGCTCTCCACGCTTGCACACAAGCTTAAAGGCTTCTTCGTCACTTAACATTCCGCTGAATGCAAGGGCTGCAATTTCACCAAGAGAGAATCCGGAAACACAATCTATTTTGATTCCTTTTTCTGCAACTGCTCTGGCTACCGCAAGGTCAACGGTAAATACACAGGGCTGTGTATTAACTGTTACCGAAAGTTCCTTTGCGTCTGCTGTAAAACATTGAGCAGACGTACCTTCTCTTAAGCTGTCAGCCATATCAAAAACTGCCTTTGCAGCTTTTGAATTTTCACATATTTCTTTGCCCATACCTGTGTACTGAGCGCCCTGTCCTGAAAAGACTAAAGCTACTTTACCCATTTATCAGCACCACCTAAAACCTTTTCGGCATTAACGAATAAATCTTCAATTATATCTTTACAAGGTTCTTCCTTAGTTACCATTGACGCAACCTGTCCTGCCAGAACACAACCGTTCTTAACGTCACCTTCTCTGGCAGCAAGCCTTAATACGCCTGCACCCATTGCTTCAAGCTCCTCATCGGAAACCTCTGATGAGTTATACTCAGCCTTTGTATATTCACGAGTGTAGCTGCCCTTGATACATCTGACCGGATGTCCCAGTCTTTTGCCTGTAACAACTGTGTCAATATCCTTAGCTTTCAGAATTTTATCCTTATATGCCTGAGAAATTGTACATTCCTCTGCAACCAAAAAACGTGTTCCTACCTGCACACCAACTGCACCAAGCATAAAGCAGGCTGCAACCTGTCTGCCGTCTGCAATACCGCCGGCTGCAATTACAGGAATATTTACTGCGTCAACAACCTGGGGAACAAGAGCCATTGTTGTTAGTTCTCCAACATGACCACCGCTTTCGCCGCCCTCTGCAATTACTGCAAAAGCACCCAGCTTTTCCATACGCTTTGCAAGTGCTGTTGATGGTACAACCGGAATAACCTTGATTCCTGCTTCAAGCCATTTTTCCATATACTTTCCGGGATTACCTGCACCTGTTGTTACAACCTTGATTCCTTCCTCAATAACAACATCTGATACTTCGTCAGCAAAGGGACTCATCAACATAATATTTACGCCGAAGGGCTTGTCTGTAAGCTCCTTACACTTTCTGATTTCTTCTCTTAGCTGTTCGCCGTTTGAATTCATTGCGGCAATAAGTCCAAGACCGCCTGCGTTGCTTACTGCGGAAGCAAGGCTTGCATCTGCAACCCAAGCCATACCGCCCTGAAAAATAGGATACTGAATTGAAAGCTGCTCATTGATTACTGTTGAAATCATATGTATAATCCTTTCTGTGGGGCTTTACTAAATTTAAAGTGACAGTTGCACATAAACTTTAGCATATACCTCCACAAATAAATATTCACATTATCGTAACAATTTTACTACAAAAGCGTATTAATTGTCAATGGCAAAATGGAACATTAAGGATTATTCCTAACCAATATTGTACAATAAAAAATTGTACAAACCTGGAATATTCAGCCCTTTGCTTAGCTACAGAAATCCTCCAAAATACTTCTTAGCTCATCTCTGCTTTTTGCTACTATTCCCTTTTTAAGCTTCTTTTGGTCCTCCTTTGGCAACATAGAAATAAGAGTATCTGTTTTCCACAGCACCTCTTTGTTACTATCCGCTACGACAATTAGTCCCTTTTCGGTTTTTACAATATAGCTTTCCTCTAAAGCCGCAAATTGAACTTCACTTTCTGTTACGGAAGCGACCTGACTTGCAGCTGCTTTTTCCTCTGAGGCTATGGCAATAAAGGCTGAAACTGCGAAGAGAATATAAACTATTATTCCGGTAATAATAACAAGCTTTTTCATTTTTATACCTCAAAACATTAAATAAAGTATTCTATACAACTTTATTTTTTACAGTTTTATCGGTAATATTCATATTTTTTTCTGAATTTACACTGTGTTTTTCTATGACTTTTTTAAAGAAAAATGCCTTAAAAGGTTTATTTTTTTCTATAATAATGTTATAATAACGGAGTATAGTGCGTTACTGCACTTTTTTGATTTTGAAATATTGTTGATATTTAGAAGTATTAAGGAGATTATCCTATGCGTGAAACAGATATTAGTAAGTTTTCTGAACGTGAAGAAGATAATTTTGAATATGAAAATCCTGTCAAAAGAGTTTTTAAAGCCATAGGTCGTGGACTGTTTACAGTATTTATGGTTTTTGTTGCCGCAGGAATAATTGTCGGTGCATCGCTTGCAATCTACATAGGCGGAATTGCTGCAGAGCCAACAGGAATTGACCTGAGAGCAAAGGAAATTAATCAGACCAGCTTTATCTATGTAAAAAATAACAAGGGTAATTTCAAAAAATATCAGGCTCTATATTCAACTGAAAATCGTGTTTGGGTAGCATATAACAAAATTCCTAAATATATGGGTGATGCTGTTATTGCTATTGAGGACAAGCGTTTCAATGAACATAAGGGTGTTGACTGGACAAGAACTGCCGGTGCTATTTTTAACCTTTCATCAGGGCAAGCAAGCTACGGCGGTTCAACCATTACACAACAGCTTATTAAAAATATTACCGATGACAACGAGGTTTCGCTCAATCGTAAAATCAGGGAAATTGTTAAGGCTTTAAAGTTGGAAACAGAGTACACCAAGGACGAAATTCTCGAGGCTTATCTTAATGTTGTAAACTTTGGAAGCAATTGTCAGGGTGTTCAGGCTGCGGCAAATCTTTATTTTGGCAAAAATATTGATGAATGTTCTATTGCCGAGTGTGCCGCTATTGCCGGTATTACTCAGAATCCAAGCAAATACAACCCTCTTTATTATCCTGAAAACAACAAGGAAAGACGTGAAACCGTTTTGGCAGAAATGTTTGACCAGGATAAGATTACCGAAGCCGAGTACAACGAAGCTATGAAAGAGTCCTCAGATATGAAATTTGTGGGCTTTAAGAAAAGCAACAGAAAAAACATCAAAAGCAAGGTTCAAAACTGGTATATTGATGAGCTTTACTATGATTTACAAAGGGATTTAGCTCAGTATTATAACATAAGCGAAAAGGCCGCTTCTGATAAGATTTATACCGAAGGCTTGAAAATTTATTGTGCTATGGACACTGACGCCCAAAGCTACCTTGAAAATGCTGCTGTTAATATTAACAAGGCTTATGACCCTAATATGCAATGTGCGGCAACAATGGTTGGTATGGACGGCAGAATTATTGCCACAGTAGGTTCTTCAATTCAGAAAAATTCCAACCTGCTTTTTGACCGTGCTACAATGTCAACTCTACAGCCCGGTTCTTCAATTAAGCCTGTAGTTGTTTATCCATATGCCATCGAAAAGAAAAAGCTTTACTACAGCTCTGTTGTAAAGGACGAGCCTTTGCCAAAGTACAAGGTCGTAAACGGACAGCTTGTTGCCGGTCCGAACAACTGGTACAGAGGATACAAGGGCAATATGCTTTTAACTGATGCAATCGAGTGGTCTGCAAACGCAACTGCGGCTCAGGTTATGAATATGATTTACCCTGAAAATGCTTACGAACAGGCTGTTACACTACAGGGCTTTGCTCACCTAAAGGAAGCTGACAAGGTAAATGCCGGCGGACTGTCAATCGGTGGTCTTAACGGCGGTGTTACAGTAAGAGAAATGGCTGCAACCTTTACTTATATGGGTAACGGCGGTTTATACTTCAAGCCATACACCTACTATTATGTAACTGATGCTGACGATAATATTATTATTGACAACAGAGATACAATTCCTTTGCAGTCATATTCTCAGGAAACTGCTTACATTATGAACAGATTGCTTCACTACAACATTACCTATTGTGCTCATACTAATGCTGCATACTCAAGAGTTGCAGGTTGGGATATTGTAGGCAAGACAGGTACAACTGATGAAGACAAAGACTCTTGGTTCTGTGGTCTTAGCCCATATGCTTCACTTGCTGTATGGACGGGCTTTGACTCACCTAAGACAATTTCTATTACCGGTCAGCGTACTGCTACCACACTTTTCTCTGATGTAATGGGACATTACTTAAGTGATAAAAAGCCTAAGGAATATACTAAGCCTCCTACAATTATTGAGGCAAACTTCAATCCGTCAAACGGACAAACCTACAATGTAGGCAATGCTACGGAGGGTAAATACATCGGATACTACACAGAAGACAATATGCCAACAAAGAGTTCAGGAGTATATGTAGATTACTATGCTGACGGCTATAGCGGTTCAGGAGGCGGAAGTTCCGGTATACAGGCTGCTACAAGCCATTCCGATGAAGGTTCTGAAAGCGGTGGCACAGAGCCTGCAACTTCCGTTGAAAATGCAACGGACATTGCTCCAACTGAAATAGCAACTCAGGTTGAAACTGCGGCGGCTACGGTTGTTGCTACTCAAGCTGAGGAATAGAAAATACAGATACATATTAATTTTATGGAGGAATAGATAATGATATCAGTAGCAATTATGGGACATGGTGTTGTAGGCTCAGGCGTTGCCGAGATTATCACAACACACAAAAACAAGCTTTTCTCAAGTATCGGCGAAGAAGTTTATATCAAGCATATTCTTGATTTGCGTGAATTTCCCGACTCTCCTCTTGCTGACAGATTTACAAAGAATTTTGACGACATTCTTAATGACGTTGAGGTAAGAGTGGTAGCTGAAGTTATGGGCGGAATCAATCCTGCCTATGATTACACTAAAAAGCTTTTAAAAGCAGGCAAAAGCGTAGTAACCTCTAACAAGGAGCTTGTAGCTGCTAAGGGTGCAGAGCTTCTTGCTATTGCTAAAGAAAATAATGCTAACTTTCTTTTTGAGGCTTCTGTTGGCGGCGGTATTCCCATTATCCGTCCTATGAATCAGTGCCTTGTTGCAAACAATGTTAAAGAGGTTGCAGGTATTCTAAACGGAACTACAAACTTCATTCTAACAAAAATGATTGATGAGGGAATGAATTTTGATACAGCCCTCAAGCTTGCTCAGGACTTGGGCTTTGCAGAACGTAATCCTGAGGCTGACGTTGAAGGACATGACGCATGCCGCAAAATATGTATCCTTGCTTCACTTGCTTTTGGCAAGCACGTTTACCCTGATAATGTACATACTGAAGGCATTACAAAAATCACTCTTGATGATGTTAAATATGCTTCTGCATACAAAAGCGTTATCAAGCTAATAGGTAAGGTTAAGATACTTGATGACGGCAAGATGGATATTCTTGTTGCACCAATGTTGATTCCTAAAAAGAGCCAGCTTGCAAATATTGACTACGAGTTTAACGGCATTATGGTAAGGGGTGACTGCACAGGGGATGTAGTATTCTACGGCAAGGGTGCAGGCAAGCTTCCAACTGCTTCTGCTGTTGTTGCTGATATTATTGACTGCTGCAAACACCTTAAAACCAGAAAGTATCTGTTCTGGGCTGATGGAACAAACGACAGTATTCTGCCATATAATGAATCAGAGACTGCTGTTTACCTAAGACTTTCTGCTGAAAGTAAAGATAATGCAATTGCAAAGGCTAAGGAAGTATTCGGCGATGTTACAGTAATTGAGCCAAAGGAAGAAATTGCACAAACAGTTGCAGTAGTTACACCTGTTCTTAAAATTCAGGAAATCGAAAGTAAAGCTTCTGCTCTTGAAAGCAGTGGTATAAATGTATTATCAAAAATCAGAATTGGTGATTTATAATTTTGGAGGAGTAATCAAATGAGTTTAATTGTCCAGAAATTTGGAGGTAGCTCTGTTGCTGACGCTGAAAGAGTTTTTAACGTAGCAAGAATTGTTACCGAAACTTATGACAAGGGCAATGACGTTGTGGTTGTTGTTTCTGCTCAAGGAGATACAACTGATGACTTAATTGCCAAGGGTAACGAAATTAACCCTAATGCATCAAAAAGAGAAAAGGATATGCTTGTTGCGGCAGGCGAACAAATTTCAATTTCTTTGCTTGCTATGGCTATTGAAAAGCTTGGCTACCCTGTAGTATCACTGTTAGGCTGGCAAGCAGGCTTCCAGACAAGCTCTGCCCACACAAGTGCCCGTATCAGACGAGTTCAGCCAAATCGTATTCAAAAAGAGCTTGACAAAAAATGTATCGTTGTTGTTGCAGGCTTTCAGGGTATATCTCGTTATGATGATATTACAACCCTGGGTCGTGGCGGTTCTGATACATCAGCTGTAGCAATTGCAGCCGCTATGCACGCTGATTTGTGCCAGATTTATACAGATGTTGAGGGCGTATATACTGCTGACCCTCGTAAGGTTCCTAACGCTACAAAGCTTGAGGAAATTTCATATGACGAAATGCTTGAGCTTGCCACTCTCGGCGCACAGGTTCTTAACAACCGTTCAGTTGAAATGGCTAAGAAGTATAATATAGAATTAGAGGTGCTTTCAAGCTTAGTTAAAGCACCCGGTACAATTGTAAAGGAGAAGTCAAAAATGGAAAAAATGTTAATCAGTGGTGTTGCAAAGGACACAGACGTTGCCAGAATTTCAGTAACCGGTATTCCTGATGAGCCGGGTCTTGCTTTTAAAATGTTCTCAAAGCTTTCTGCTAAAAATATTAATATAGACATTATTCTTCAGTCTATCGGTCATGACGGCAAAAAGGATATTTCTTTCACAGTAGCTAAGGACAGAACTGAGGAAGCTAAGGCTTGCCTTTCAACCTATGTTGAAAACCACGGTGCAAAGGAGCTTATTTGCAATACTGATGTTGCAAAAATCTCTATTGTCGGTGCAGGTATGGAAAGTCACGCCGGAGTTGCAACAAAAATGTTTGAGGCTCTTTATGACGCACAGATTAATATCCAGATGATTGCTACTTCTGAGATTAAAGTTTCCGTTCTTATTGACAAGAAAGACGCTGACAGAGCTGTTGCCGCTATTCATGAAAAGTTCTTTGAGCAGTAATATACAAATACAAAACCGATATATAAAGAGAAACACACCGACTTTTTAGCTCGGTGTGTTTCTTCATTTAATTTTACTTTTTCTTTTTAAAAACATCATCGCTTGCAGAATAGGGATTTTTGTTTTCCCTTTTAACCGGCTTTTCGTTACTTACCTTAGCTGTCCAGCCCAATAGCTTTGTAAACAAAACTACCAATAACACCCACAGTCCCAAAGCAATCCAAAACCAGTAAATCGGCAATCCTATTGCAAAGTGTAGAATAAGCAAAACCCAAGCAGGTACTGACCATTCAAAATTAAACAATAGATTTAGTAACAGCACTAAAATAAAATTTCCGCTGAATTTCGTACGTTTCATAATTATCCTACTATCATACTGCTGTTAAAGGTATATGAATCAACCGTGGCTTTTGCATCTGATGTTGTCGGATAATAGCATATATTATTACCGGTCAACTTAATATCCTTTGTCTGCTGTGATGATCCATCGCTGAATATAATATAGCCGTATTCATCAACATTAACCTTGTAGCTGTAAATTGAGTTGCCGGCTGTATTCTTGCCTACATATGTTGCAGTTTTTCCCGGCCATGCAGCCTCTTTACTGCTTCCTGTCCAACAATATGCATATACGTTTGACCAGTTGTTTTTATTTTCAAAATAGACAGTGTATTCATTAACGGCCCCGTCTACATTTGTGGGATCAACTACATCTAACAATCCATTAACAAGCTGGTTAACAGTAGTGCTGTCTTCTCCATTCATATATGCTTTCTTAAGTGCCTGATAGCAATCATAGGAGCTGTATCTGTAATACAAATCAAGACATTCTTTAGGGTCTATAGAAGTTGATCCTACGGAATATGAACTGCTCTTTGCTAATGAAACATTGAAAGATGTAATAAGACTTGCCGCATATCTTTGAATTGCTGTTGCATCATTAACATTGACAATTCCGTCATTGTTTGTATCAGCTGCTTTAAGCTGAGCCTCTGTTAATGTTAAGATATTAGCAACATATCTTTGTATTGCTGTAGCGTCAGATACATTTATAAGCTCATCGCCGTTTACATCCCCCAACTGATAATCAGCAGGAGTTGTAGGTGTTGGCTCTGTTGTTGCAGGCTCTGTGTTGTCGGTTACAGGCTGAGTTTCTATAGCTGTTGAATATAAAACATTCAGCTTATTTGTAGAAGTGTTAAATGTAAATGTGTAATATCCTCCGGTAGCTTTTAAAGTGCAGTTATCTGAGGACGTATCCATTACCCAACCGCCGCTGGAGGTTGCTTTTGTAGTATCTTCAATAGTACCTCCGTTACCGTACCAAGTACCGCCGTTATAAATCTTAAAACTGTAAGTACCTGCATTAAGGTTAATTACAGTTGAAACAACATTAGGGTCGCTGGTTTCATAGAATGGATTTGATGTGCCCCAATTATTAAAAGTACCTTTTAAAAGGTATGATGTTTCAGCTCCGCCTTGTGAGGGCGAAGTTGCAGGAGCTGTTGTAGCCTTTGTTGTAGCTTCTGTTGATGTCATACTTTCGTATGCCTGCTGAGATGTTCTCACAAGATAACAGCAGTTTGGATCATACTCATTGTAATAAAGATTAGCTCCGTTGAAAATGATACCGTTGTCATATACATCAACAATGTAGCCCTCGGTCTGATCTTCATAATATGTGTATTTTAGACGGCCGTTTTCAATATGACGTGTGCCGCCTACCGAACTGTTGTGAATCATTTGACCTGAGGTATCGTCATTGTCAGAATAGTTGAACTGCTCTGAAAAAGCAATATGAGTATGTCCTGATAAAAAGATTGTATCCTTGTATGTTTCAAGCAAGGACTTAAATCTTCTTGTTGAAGCCTGATCGTCACTTAGAGGAATATCATAATAGGGAGTGCCTGTAGTAGTATCGCCGGCACCATACTTATAGAAAAGAGAATGTTCTATAATATAAATATTTTTACCGTCACCGGAATACTTTTTGAGAAGTCCCTCCAGCCAGTCAAGCTGTGCTGTTGAAAATTCTTCGGTTCTATCCGGATAAAATCCACCTTCAAGTGCCATAAAAATAAAATGGTCACCGTTTAATGTTTTTTCAAAATAAGCTTTTGAAGCACTATTGTTAGAACCTTCCAGTCCTGTGGCATTAATAAAATTCTTTGTGCCTACTTCTACACCGGGCCAAAGCTCATGGTTGCCTATTGCCTCATAAATAGGATTGCAGTATTCAGATTCGGCAAGTACTTTTTGATAGAGCTTCCAGTCCTTTGCCTGTACTGAAGCGCTTGCGCCTTCGCTATGGGCATAGTCACCTGAGCCGATAATGAAATCAACATTTCTGTCTGAGGCTGTCTGCAAAGCTTTTTCAAAGTGAGTTTTACAGTACTTATACGCACTTAAGTTACTGTCCATATGTATGTCTGAATATGAGGCAAAGCTGTACTTTTTGTCAGCACTTGTATGCCCCAGACGTTTGCTTGCAGGAATTGTATATACCGCAGTAGCATTTGCAACTGTTTTAGTTGCAGGCTCAGTTGAAGACTGTATTGCAATAAGCTTTGTTGCATCCGCAGGGATTGCAGTCTGAGCATACATATAGTGTGAAGCAGAGCCTGAGCTTACAGTAAGCTTTGCAATCTCAGTATAGCCATCAAGCGCCTTTGTATTATCAGCCCAGTAAAGCCAATATGTACCTGAATTAGCTGTAAGCTTAATTGTGCCTTGAGCAAATCCGGAGTTTTCACTATATCTTCCTGTAAAGCTGTATTCTATTGACGCAGTTGCGCCGTTATAAACTATAGCAGTTGACCCAAGCATTGTAACCGTTAATGCAAGAGCCATAATAAATGCAGAAATTTTCTTTTGCAGTTTCATAATAACACCTTTCTTTGTTAAAGAGGTCACCCCAAGGGATGACCTCCTAATAGTTTTATTGATAACTAATGTTCATTACCATGAACCGCAAGTATATTTACCCTCATTATCAACAGATTCAGGATAGAAGCCAGTTTCTCCGTTAAATACAAGATCCACAGTCTGTGTTGTACCGTTTGTAAAGATTACATTTGAACCAACAGGAATGTCTATTGAATACTGGTCATGGCCAAATCCGTCATCTCCCACTTTTGTCATTGCATCACCCGGCCAGTCAGGAGTTTCTCCGTCCAGCCAATGGTAACAATAAATTGTACCACTCCAGTTCAAAGAGTTACTAAACAATACTGTTGCTTTTTCTCCAACAGGCACATCAGGAATGTCAGGGAAATCAGGGAATGTTGGAGTAACCGGTGTTGTTGGCGCCTGAGTTGGAGCCTGAGTAGGAGCCTGTGTAGGTGCTACTGTTTCAGCCGGAGTTGTTGGATTATCAGGGGTTTCCTGTTTAATCTCAAACTCCTTACCAATTTCGTAAGGCACATTCATATCAAGCAAGAACCTCTGAATGTATGAAGCGTCCTTAATTGATACTCTGCTGTCACCGTCTACATTAGCATTTCTAATATTATCACTATCAAAGAATACAATGCTGGCAAGATACTGCTGAATATATGTAACATCATTGATATTAACTGTACCGCTGCAGTTTGCATCACCCAGTATGTAGGTTTCTACAGGTAACGGCTCAGTTGTTTCAACGGGAGCTGTTGTTTCAATCGGAGCTGTTGTAACCGGCTCTGTAACAGGTTCAGTTGGTTTCTCACCGTTTGTTTCATATAAGTAAACTACATTTGTAACACCCGGCTGGCAGAAACCTGAAGCATTTGCAGGCTCAGAAACAAGCTTTCCTAATGAATCATCACCGCTTGTTGTGTATGTATCTGTGTTATACTTAGTGCCCGGCTCAATGATATCAGCTTTAAGCTTTGCACCGGTATCAATATCAATAAATGATGTTACAACTGTTGAACTGTACTGAACTGTGCCGTTGTAGCAATAACATTCACCTGCTACAGCGTAGCCCGGTTCATTCTGTCCCGGCTCCTGTCCCTGTCCTGAACCGCCATGGAACATTACTTTACAGGAAGCCAAAGGAATTTTAATAGTGTACCAATAACCCTGCTCTTGCCGCATAACACCCGGTGAAGCCGAAGATGTTGACCATGCGCCAAGTGGTTCATCGCCATCGTCTGTATATGCATAACAGAATACAGGTGAAAATCTCTTTGAATTATAGAAATGAACGGTAATTTCCTGAGATTCAAGTGGCTTATATGTAAATGTAACTGTCTTGTCTGTTCCGTTAAATGTGCCGGTTGTACCTGAGGGGTACTTATCTGTATCAAGCTGATAACCTTCTACTGCACATACAGGGATGCTGTACTTATCATCCTTTTCAAGGCTATAGTTCATTGTAGGTGTTACACTATTACCATTCTGGTCAAGGTAATTAACCTTGAGTGTGCCAATAACCTTGCCATTTGTTTCATAGTAGTAGTTTACGGTTGTGTCGCCTGTAAAAGTACCGGAAGCTACACCCTCTGTTTTTGTGAGGTTGTTTTTCATAAGGATTGTATCGTCCTTAAGAGCGTGGTATTTTGTGCCAACCTTATATTTAGCTGTTGTGGTTTTTTCAAGCACACCGTTTACATAATGGTTTGTTGTAAGCTTACCATAGCTGTAGTTACTGCTGAAATCCTTATAAGAAGATGATTCAACAAGAATTGCACCTGAACGTGCAGGAACTGAATATGAGTTTGAAGCTGTGCCCAGACTCTTTACTCCGGCTTCTTTATCATTAGCAACTACTACCCAGCTGCCGGGAACTGAAACGGTCTGAGCTGATGTGCCGCTGTTCATAAGAACTGCAACCTTACCCCACTCATTGGCCTTGTTAGCTGTGTTGTTGGAAATTGTATATGCAATTAAGTTTCCGCTTTGTGAAATAAACTGCATTGTATTTTTGGATGTTGTTGTATCATCACCGAAAGGTGTATATACATCCATAATTCTGTTAAGGCCTCTATAATAAGCAACTGTGCTTGCATAGGTCTTAACTCTCTTCCAGTCAAGCTGGTTGATTTCATCATATGAGTTGTATGAGTTCATCTGGCCGTTCTTTGTACGGGCAAACTCTGTACCTAACTGCATAAAGCTGTAGCCCTGTGATGTCATATTAAGCACACCGGCAAGCTTTAGCTGGCCTAAATATGTTTCGGAAGTACTGTCTTTATTTGGATTTGTACTTTCAGTTTTCTTACCTTCGTCTGCGCCTTGTCCGCCTGTGGTATGACCACCTGTAATTCTGTCCCAAAGAGCAAGGTCATCGTGACATTCCATATAGTTTACGGTTTTGGTATTGTCGGAGGACTGAATAATGTTACCCTTGATACCGTTAACAAGGTCTGTAACTTTAGTGGTTGTTCCGCCAACCCAGCCGGCAGGTGCCGCTGTCTTTTTGGATAGGGTTACGTTTGTAGCCGCCTGAATCCACTTATCAGAGAACATACCGATACCGGTCATTAATTTGCCGGCATTACTTGGTACTGCCGGATTATCAGCAATTGAAGAACCGCCTGCCCAAGGCTCACCATACATAATAATCTTGTTGGAAACCTTGTTAAGCTCTGTACGGGCAGCATTTAATGTATCGCAGTCCATACAGCCCATAAGGTCAAAACGGAAGCCGTCAATGTGGTACTCGTCAACCCAGTAACGTAGTGACTGTACAATAAAGTTGCGTGTCATCTGGTTTTCTGTTGCAAGCTCACAGCCCTGACCTGAACCGTCATTATACTGAGTTGAGCTTAACATTCTGTAGTAATAACCGGGAACTGTTTTTGTAAAGCAAGAAGCCTCGTATCCGGCAGTATGATTGTAAACAACGTCCATAATAACAGTAATTCCTCTGTCATGGAGTGCCTGAATCATCTGCTTTACTTCTCTAATTCTAACATTGCCGTCATATGGGTCTGAAGCATATGAGCCATCGGGAACATTGTAGTTCTTAGGATTGTAGCCCCAGTTACGCTTAGTTTCAGACGCACCGTTAATTTCATCAACCTGATCAAAATCTGCAAACGGCATAAGCTGAACAGTATTAATACCCTGCTCTACAAGGTAGTCGATACCTGTTGAAACAGCAGAAGCACTTGTGTCGCTGTTCAGAGTTGTGCCGCCTTCTGTAAATGCAAGATAATTCCCCTGATTTTCCTTGCTGATGCCTGAGTTTTTATCACAGCTGAAGTCACGGATATGAAGTTCCCATACCGCAGCTTGAGTAAGGTTATCACGAAGCACATGCTGATCATCTTCCCAACCCTCAGGGTCAGTACTGTCCAGATCAACTACCATACTTCTGTCACCGTTACAGCCTACTGCTTTAGAATAAATATCCTGTGTTTCATTTGTTACTACCTTGCCGGCAGTATTCTGAGCTGTTACGAGATATGTATAGTAAACGTTTTTATAATCACCTGAAAGCTGAACAGACCATACTCCGCTTGCGCCCTTGGTCATATCATATGTACCAATTACTCCGGCGCCGTTTTCACGGTCTGTACCTGTCTTGTATAGCTTCAGCTGTACCTGTGTTGCAGCCGGTGACCATACCTTCCATGTTGTTGCAGCCTTAGTATAAGTAAAACCAAGATCATTTCCTGAATAGATCTGATCTGAATACTTGCCCTGATTTGCAAAAGCTCCTGTTTCTGACTTATCTGTATCCGCAGCATTAACCGAAATAACCGCAGAAGTAACAATTAGTAAAACTGTCAGAAGCAGAGAAATCACTCTTCTTAATTTCACGGGAATCACTCCTAAACTTTTACACATAGCTGTGTATTATTCGTTATTATGATACCAAATTTACGAATACTAAATATTCCCTCTAAGAATTATAACTTACCGGCACCGCCAAATATTACCGGTGTTTTTTGTGCATATTACACTATAGGGAACTGAGTTTGATATATTGGTATGGTATAAATCACAGAGTGACATAATAAAGAGGTATGTTCTCCTTAATTAACTTTATTGTTTCGGCACTTACATCTTATTGCCATATACATCTTTGCTTGCGAAACTTATTAAAATCACACCCTATATTTTCTTTTTATTTTGCTAAAATTTGACGCATTTTTAATTGACAAAAACCTATTTTCAGGTGTAGAATATAAGACAGTCTTTGTTGACAAATTTTCTTTGTTTGAGAGGTGAAATCATTGGACGCCGAAGGTAATTTAGGCACTGTTCCCCGAAGTAATTTTTATGTTATCGGCAATGCCTTTGGGTCTGCTGATTTCAATTAATATACTTTGAGGAATTCTTCTTACTTAATTTAACAGAAAGGAGATTTTCCTGTGGAAAGTAATGTAACACTTCAGGAGACTATCGAAAGCCTCCTGAAAAATAAAAAGTACGCTTCTCTGCGTGACATTCTTACAACAATGAATCCTGTGGATATTGCAGCAATTTTTGAAGAAATACAGGACGAAAAAATGCCTCTGCTTTACAGACTGCTGCCAAAGGATACCGCTGCTGACGCTTTTGTTGAAATGGATGACGAAACTCAACAGTTCCTTATTCAGTCCTTAAGCGATACTGAGCTTAAGGAAGTACTTGACGATATGTTTATGGATGACGTCGTTGATATGATTGAGGAAATGCCGGCTAATGTTGTTAAACGTATTCTTCGTCAAAGCACTCCTGAGGATAGAAAGAAAATCAATATGCTGCTGAAATTCCCGGAGGATTCAGCAGGCTCTATTATGACAACAGAGCTTGTTATTCTCAGACCTGATATGACAGCAGAGGAAGCTATTAAACGTATCAGACGTACCGGTGTTGATAAGGAAACTATCTACACCTGTTATGTTGCAGATAATCTCAGCAAGCTTCGTGGTATTATCACCATCAAGGATTTGCTTTTAGCAGATGATGATGACAAAGTAAAGGATATGATGGATACAAATGTGATTTCTGTCAACACCTATACTGACCAGGAGGAAGTTGCCACTATTATCAAAAAGTATGACTTTCTTGCACTACCTGTGGTTGATACCGAAAACCGGCTTGTGGGTATTGTAACAGTTGATGATGCCGTTGACGTTATGGAGGACGAGGCTACTGAGGATATTCAAAAAATGGCAGCTATCACTCCTAACACAGACAAGCCTTATCTTAAGATAGGTATTTTTGATACATGGAAAAGCCGTATTCCATGGCTTTTGCTGCTTATGATTTCTGCTACATTTACAGGTATGATTATAAGCTCTTTTGAAGACGCACTGGCAACCTCCGTTGTGCTTACTGCATTTATCCCTATGCTTATGGATACCGGCGGTAACTCCGGTTCACAGGCTTCTGTAACGGTTATCCGTGCTATTTCCCTTGATGAAATTGAATTCAAGGATTTGTTTAGGGTTCTTTGGAAAGAAATACGAGTTGCCTTTTTCTGTGGCATTTCCCTTTCAGCCGCAGCCTTTGCAAAGGTAATCCTTGTTGACAGACTTCTTATGGGGAACACAGAAGTAACTATCGCTGTTGCCCTGGTAGTATGCTTGACCTTGGCTTTGACTGTTGTTGTAGCAAAGATTATAGGCTGTTGTCTGCCTATGATTGCATATAAGCTGGGATTTGACCCTGCTGTTATGGCTTCCCCTTTTATTACGACTATTGTTGACGCAGTAAGTCTTGTGGTTTACTTCCTTATTGCAACCAATATTCTTGGCATTTAACATAATCTTAACAAGCAAAAGCTGTTGTTGAACAAGCAGTTTAACAGCACATATAAGGAACTACTGCCCTGTTTCAAATTGAAACAGGGCAGTATATTTATTACAGAAATTCACATCAATATATTACAACCGTCTATTAAATAAAACGCTATGATATTTGAACAAACTTAAAGCCGTGCTTTTTGGCGTATCTATAGGCAGCAGTATTTTTCTTGCCTTTTATAGTAAAGCCTTTTACTTTTTGAATATGGCAGTGGTCATCGTAATAGTAACCAAAAGCTTTTTTGCTAATCTTCTTAACTGTTTTTGGAATAGTAACAGTTTTCAGCTTTACGCATCCAAAGAATTCCTCTTTTCCTATAGTTTTTACATATTTTGAAATTGTAATTTTCTTTAGGTTTATGCAATTATAGAATACTTTGTCACCAGTTGTTTTTGGAACAGTTACTGATTTTAGAGACTTGCAAAACCAGAATGCACTATCTTCAATTATCCGCTTTTTATTTGGTTTGATTTCTACTGCTTTTAGTTTATAGCAACCATTAAATGCGTGGTGAGCAATAGTTTTAACATTACTAGGAACAGCAACATCTTTCAACTTTTGACATCCACAAAACGCGTGAGAACCTATTGTTTTTAGATTATTCGACAATCTCAATATTTCTATTTTATTATTGTATTTAAAAGCTTGAGGACCAATTGTTTTAACTGTTTTTGGTGTTGTATATTTCTTTGCTTTGTTTGTATACAGATATGCTACTATCTTAGTTTTGTTTTTATTATACAAAACACCATTTTCAAACGTATAATACTTATTGTTTTTGTTTACAGTTACTTTCTTTAGCTTTTTACTTTCACAAAACGCACCTGCAGAAATATTCTTGACAGCTTTGCCTAGTTTTAGCTCTCCAATGCCACAATTAAAAGCTTCTTCTTTAATTGTTATAATATTATCGGGGAGTGTTAATGTTTTTAGTTTTGGGCAATTAAAGAACAGACCCTCACTAATTGTCTTTAATCCTTTACCAATAGAAACAGAATATAGTTTTTCACAGCTACTGAAAGCATAACCGCCTATTGTAACAACAGAATCCGGAACGCTAACTTTCGTTATGTTACTATTCTTTTCAAAAGCTTTTCCATCCACTTTAGTAACTGCCTTATCATTTATTTTGCTTGGAATTTCAACTGTACCTTTTTCACCTAAATATTTATTTATAGTAACTGATTTATCATTTTCAGTATAGGCTAAGTAATTGTAAAGTGGAATTACTTCTTCCCTAGTTTCGTGACATAAATCACAAGTAAAAGTTTTTATACCTTGGTTTGCACTTGTTGCTACTAAGCATGGAGAATATGTATTCCACAAATGATTGCAAGCTTCCTGTGTGTAACCATCAGGATATGTAACTGTTGTAGATACTATTGCAGATACATTAATCACCGTCGTTGTTGAGATTAGCATTATACTTGCTAATAAAAATGATAATAGTTTTTTCATAGAAAAACCTCCTATACAGTTT
>CAMFZJ010000004.1 GCA_946004305.1 uncultured Clostridia bacterium
TTGATAATAATCAGGGCGGTCATGTGGCTGTTGTGGAAAAAATACAGGGAGATACTATAACATTTTCAAATTCAGCTTACGGAGGAAAGGAGTTCTACCTTTCTACAGCAAAAATTTATGATGACAACCCCGGACAAAGGGGTTGGATTTTTCAAGGGTATATTTATTTAGGTAACTATGAAGAAAATACAAGTTCAAGCAATTCATATTACAAGGTGTTGGCAAATTCGGGGTTGAACTTAAGGGAGTATCCCACTACAAGCTCAAATATAGTGGTAACGATTCCTGAAAATACTCAGGTTTTTGTAACGGAAATATGTTTTTTAGACGGATATGTGTGGGGATATACAAATTATAAAGGAAGCTATGGATATTGTGCTTTGGATTATGCGGACAAGCTGTTTTAGGTAAATTGAAGAAAATAAAAACAGGACTGTAGCAAATGAGTGAGATCATTTGCCACAGCCCTTTAATTAAATGGAATTTACGCAGGTTGTTTTATCAGGTGTTTCTGAATAGCGGTAACATCATTAATGTTTATTTTACCGTCTTTGTTAAAGTCAGCATTTGTAAGCTGATGGTCTATTAGATTTATAACGCTGTTATTTATATATTTTTGTATAAGCGTAGCGTCATTAATATCCACCTTGCCGTTTAAATCCACGTCACCTGTAATGGTGGTGTCAATCGTACCGTTGGTGATTGCTTTAATTACAAGAGTTCCGCCTAAACTGTCATTTATTTCGTTATAAATATCCATTACGTCAGTTGCCTGTCCGTTGTAATCTACAAAGGATTTTCCTCTTTCTCCCTGATATATCAGTATCATTGATTTATCTTCTCTGTTTCTTAACCATTCACATACGCCTACATTATTATATGTATATCCCTCGTCATATTCTGTTAAACTTTCATTAATAACAGATGTGTCAATTTCAACTGCAATTGCACCCTTGCATTGAGATACTGCCTCATTTTCAATATCACAGCAAATATAGCCTTTGTAGTCAGCAGTTCCACTTGCCAAAGGCTTCCACTTTGTTCGGTCGCTAAGTGGAACGCCCTTATCATCAACAGGGGTAAAATACACATTATAATCTGCACCCTCAGAAGTAGTTTCAAAAACTATTTTGTCCAGAACATTTCCCTTTTCGCTGAAGTCAAAAACATTGTAATATGTAATTTTTTCTCCAACTACATATTTAAACTGATAGGTTGCCCCATACTTTTCGTTTTGATGAATATAATGGTTTTCTTCAATTTTTTGATAGGTGTCTATAGCAAAGCTGGGGTCAAAATATTCGTCATTGAACAAATAGTAATCCTCATAGGAAATCCATAGGTAGCCGTTAATTGAGTTGTTGTTGCCCCAACTGTTTTTACACAGCCATGCACCGTCATTTTGAGGCTGATAGTTGCCGTCAAAGTTTTCCTTGCTGTAATTATCATCCCAGCCTACAACGCTGATTGAATGACCTAAAATTTCTGAGATTTCGTCAGTTAAACAGTAGGAGTTTTTGTCTTTGCTGTAAGCTCGTGGGTGGGAGTTAAAGTTAGCTAAAACCGCCCCTGATTTCATAATCAGCTCTTTTGTTTTTATCATATCCTTTTTCCCAAGAAAAACAAGAGAGTTTACGCCGAAATTTGTGTATTCTCCGCTTTCGGTGTAGGGTCCGTTCCAGCTTGTAAGATAGCCGATAGGTATAGTGGAATAGCCGGCTTCCTCAGCGTTACGCTGCCAGCCTTCACCGTTTTCTTCATATGTACCCCATAAGTCAAGGAGTTCTTCGCTTAAGTCAATGTTGTTATCAAAATTATCTGAAAGAAATTTATCTTTAATAAAAAGAGTTTCCAAAGTTGATATAGCGGAATAAGCCCAGCATATATTGCCCTTCTGATTTTTGACCTCTGTGCAGTAGCCTAAATCAAGAGAGCTGTAGCTTTCAGGCAGATTGCTGTCATCTTCTTCTAAAATGTCGGAAGAAAAATCTTCACCTTCGGCAGACACATTGTTTACATCAATTTCTGCTGCCGAAACATTTACAGTTGAGATAATTATTAAGGATAATATTAAAATTGTAGTGGTAAAGATTAATAGCTTTTTCATATTATCACCTATGCATATTATAACAGCAGGGCAGGATAAAGTAAAGAATATTTGGCGGAAATATTCGCCATAATACTATAGGTGATTGTTATGGAACGAAGGACAGACCTTGCGATAGAAGCAAGAGAGTTAGCAGGAAACGATGTTGCAGGAGTAGAGTTTACAAAAAGAAATGAAAACGGACTTGAAATCTCAAGGCTTGTTGTTAAAAATCACGAGGCAAGTCTTAAATTAAAAAAGGAGCAGGGAACGTATATATCAATTGACCTGCCGCCCCTTACTGATAATTTTTCTGCAACGGATAGCCGTATTGAAATAATAGGCAAGGAAATACGCAGGCTGATTCCTGTAAACGGACTTGTGCTTGTATGCGGACTGGGAAACATAGAAATTACCCCTGATGCGCTGGGTCCTAAGTGCGTCAGCAGAGTTCTGGCAACACGTCATATTACAGGAGAAATTGCCAGAAGCACAGGACTTGATAAGCTAAGGCCTGTAGCAGTTTTAAGCACAGGAGTAACAGGACAAACAGGCATTGAAACCTTTGAATATATTGAAAGTATTGTAAAAAAGGTAAGACCTACCGCAGTAATAGTAATAGATGCATTGGCTTCAAGACGTCTTAACAGACTCGGCTGTACTTTGCAGATAAGCAATACAGGAATTTCCCCCGGAGCCGGAGTTCAGAACCACAGAAAGAAAATAACACGGGACACCGTAGGCGTGCCTGTAATAGCATTAGGAGTGCCTACAGTAGTTGACGCTGTAACATTGGTTTTGGATTTACTTAATGTAGATGATGCAAAAACTACAGAGGAGCTTAAGAATGTACTAAGTCCCCGGAACAGTCAAATGGTAGTTACACCAAAAGAAATTGATTTGCTTATTGACAGAGCAAGCAGACTAATGTCCCTATCTATTAATTATGCTTTGCATAATGATGTAGATATTTCGATTCTTGAGGGGCTTTTGTAATAACTGAAAAACTACTTAGACTTTCGTATTAATCATAATACTTTAAAAAACTGCATAGATTTTAGAATATGAAGTATGTAAAGTCGGTGATAGTTTGAAAGCTAAAGGAAAAATCAAAGGCCTTCTGGGTGTAAGCCTTGCCTTAATATTAGTAACATTAGGGGTAGCCTGTATTTCAATAAGAACACCTGTCCTTAATGCAGAGGGGTCAGACGCAGTTGTTATGGCGGCGGCTCTCACAATGTCTAAGGGAAATTATAATACAGATATACCATTGGCAAATAAAAACAATGCTAATGATAATAACAAAACCGTCAATGAAATTAAGACTCCTGCCAAAACGGAAGGGGAATCTGAAACAAAGCCCAACTCATCGGAATTTTCAGAAAGCTATTACAACACCTTTGCAAATCATAAAAATGCAGAGAAATATCCTGTCTATACAAAGCACTACACAGCAGGAGGAACGAAATATCAGAATTTTTATGTTAAAAATAATACCGATTATAGCCTTAATATAGGTAAGCTCTTAAAAGAAAAGCTTGGCTTTAAAATGGAAAACAGCAAAAAGGTTCAGGTTCTTATATACCATACTCATACAAGCGAAAGCTATCTTGATTGTGATGTAGGATATTATTATTCCGACTATTATCCCCGAACCTCAGACAGCAGATATAATGTTACAAGAGTAGGGGATGAAATAACCAATGAGCTTCAAAAGGCAGGAATCGGCGTAGTACACGACACAACAATACACGATACAAGCTACAACGGAAGCTATGCCCGAAGCAGAGCTACTGTAGAAAAATATTTAAAAAAATATCCTGATATAAAGGTTACTCTGGATATTCACAGGGACTCAATAGGGGATAGTAAGTATAAGGTAAAGCCTACTTTTACATACAAGGGTAAAAAGGGAGCCCAGATTATGATAATGTCTGGATATAATGCCTACGAGGGCTTTAATTTTCCGGATTGGAATTATAATCTGCGCTTTGCTTTACGCATACAACAAACCTGCGAGTCAAAATACGGAGGAATGACAAGACCTATGAACTTCGGTAATTTTGCGTATAATATGAATATTAACACAGGTTCTCTGCTTATTGAGGTAGGAACAGACTCCAACACATTGGATGAAGCAATGTATTCAGGAAAATTATTGGGAAAGGCTTTAGCAGAAGTATTGCAAAAAAATATGTAATTTGCTATAATTACCATAAATGTAAAATGGGTATTTTGAGGTTTTATATATGAAGTTCAAAAAAACTATCAAAAACTTAATAATTGCTTTAGTAGTTACATTTCTAATAATTGTGACTGCTTTCTGTACCTATGCAGTTGGTGAAGAAGGTGAAGCAGAGGGAGAAAATACGCCCCAAGTAACAGTTGCCCCTGTAACAGAAGCTCCGGTAACCTACCCCCCTGCTACAGAACCGCCGGTGACCTATGCACCGGAAACGGAGCCACAGGTAACTTATGCTCCTGCTACAGAAGCACCTACCTATGCTCCTGAAACCTACGCTCCTGCTACAGAAGCACCTGCAACCTATGCTACATACGGAACGATTCGCAAACCTGAGGAGGATTTGCCTGCGGTTGAAAAGCAGACAAGCCCTACTGCTGTGAGAGTTGATGATAAAAAGATTGAGGAAAAAGACGATTTGACCTACGGTTATGTAAGCTGGGCTTGCGTTATATTGGGAATAATTGCTGTAATAGTTGTGCTTATAAGCAACAAAACCCACTACAGTAACGGCAGCGGAAAGTATCGCTACGACAGCGGAAATATGATGACAGGTAATAACCATCTCCTAAATGAGGATTACTATAAAAACAGAAAAACCAATTCATACCGCCGTAAGGACAGCAGAAGATAAATGAAAATCGGAACTCTTGAAATTGATTCAAAGGCTTTTTTAGCTCCTCTTGCAGGCATTACGGACAAGGCATTTCGTGAGATTTGTCAGGATTACGGAGCAGGCTGTTGCGAAACGGAAATGGTTTCTGCAAAAGCACTTAGCTTTGGCGATAAAAAAAGCTTTGAACTTATGGAAATATCAGACAATAATCACCCCTGCGGTATTCAGCTTTTTGGTAATGACCCTGAAATTATGGCTCAGGGGGCAAAGCTTGCCCTTAGTGCAAAGGCTGATGTTATTGACATAAATATGGGTTGTCCTGCTCCTAAGGTTGCAAATAACGGCTGTGGCTCTGCACTTATGAAAGACCCTGAGCTTTGCGGCAGAATAGTGTATGCCATAAAAAATGCAGTTGATATTCCTGTTACGGTAAAAATCCGCAAGGGCTTTGATGATGACAGCGTAAACGCCGTTCAGGTTGCAAAGCTTTGTGCAGACAATGGTGCTGACGGAATTATTGTCCACGGCAGAACCCGTAAGCAGTATTATTCAGGTACCTGCGACCTCGATATTATTAAGCAGGTAAAGGAAAGCGTTTCCGTGCCTGTTATAGGAAACGGCGACGTTAAGGATATTAAAAGTGCAGAAAAAATGTTAAGCTATACAGGCTGTGACGGCGTTATGGTTGCAAGAGCCGCACTTGGAGCCCCTTGGATTTTCAAAATTCTCGAAGAATATTTCTCCACAGGAAATATAATCAATCCCCCTTCAAATGAGGACAAGCTGAAAGTAATGATAAATCACATTGAGAGAATATGCCATTACAAAGGGGAGTATATGGGTGTTCTACAGTCAAGAAAGCATATGGCTTGGTATTTAAAGGGCTTTAAGGGTGCCGCCGGATTCAGAAATGAGGCGGGAAAGGTGTCAACTCTTGAAGAAGTGTACAAGCTTGCTCAGAGAGTATTGGAGAACCGTTAAATACAGTAAGGGACAAAAGTCAATAAATGTGAAAACTAATTAATATAAATTATTATTTTGGTAAGGAGTAATTAATATGAGTGAAATTCAAAGCATTGAGCTAATCAAAAAGGTTGACCCTGAGCTTGGTGAATCTATGGAAATGGAGCTTGGACGTCAGAGAAGAAACCTTGAATTAATCGCAAGCGAAAACATCGTAAGCCCTGCGGTAATGGCAGCTATGGGAAGTATGCTTACAAATAAGTATGCAGAGGGCTTACCGGGCAAGCGTTATTACGGCGGTTGCCAGTATGTTGACGTTATTGAAGATATTGCCCGCAACAGAGCCCTTGAGCTTTTTGGCGCAGAGGCTTGTAACGTACAGCCTCACTCAGGAGCACAGGCTAACACAGCAGTTTATTTTGCAATGCTTGAGCCCGGCGATACAGTAATGGGAATGAACTTAAACGAAGGCGGTCACCTTACTCACGGTTCACCTGTAAATATTTCAGGTAAGTATTTTAACTTTGTGCCATACGGCGTTGACCCTGAAACTCACTATATTGATTACGATAAGGTTCTTGAAATTGCCAAGGACTGTAAGCCAAAAATGATTGTTGCAGGCGCAAGTGCATATCCCCGTACAATTGATTTTGCAAAGCTTCGTGAAATTGCCGATGAGGTTGGAGCTTACCTGATGGTAGATATGGCTCATATTGCAGGTCTTGTTGCCGGCGGAGCTCACCCAAGCCCTGTGCCATACTGTGACTTTGTTACAACCACAACTCACAAAACCTTAAGAGGACCTCGCGGCGGACTTATTCTTATGAAAGAAAAGTATGCAAAGGAAATCAACAAGGCTGTATTCCCCGGAACACAGGGCGGTCCGTTAATGCACGTTATTGCTGCAAAGGCTGTTTGCTTCGGCGAAGCTCTTAAGCCTGAGTTTAAGGAATATGCACAACAGATAGTAAAGAACTGTAAAGCCCTTGCTGAGGGACTTGTTAAGCGTGGCAACAAGCTGGTTTCCGGCGGTACAGATAACCACGTTCTCCTTATGGACTTAAGAGATACAGGTGTAACAGGTAAAGAGCTTGAAGCAAGACTTGACGAATGTTATATTACTGTAAATAAGAATACAATTCCTAACGAGCCCCTTTCACCATTTGTAACATCAGGTGTACGAATCGGTACAGCAGCAGTTACAACAAGAGGACTTAAGGAAGATGATATGGATAAGATTGCCGAGTATATCACTCTTGTTCTCAATGATTTCGAGAACAGCGCAGATAAGGTAAGAGCCGGAGTAGAAGAAATCTGCAAAAAATATCCACTTTACGAATAATCATAATAAATAAAATTAATTATCTGAGGTAAATATGTCTGCTCCTTTAGCTGACCGCTTACGTCCTGAAACTCTTGATGACATAGTAGGACAGAAACATTTGCTTGGTGAAAATATGCCCCTGCGCAAAATTATTGAAAGCGGTGAAATTCCAAATTTAATATTTTACGGTCCTTCCGGAGTAGGCAAAACTACCCTTGCTACATACATAGCAAAAAAGACTAACCGAAGCTTTAAAAAGCTAAACGGTACTACAGCCTCCACAGCGGATATTAAGGAAGTTTTTGCAAGCCTTGATACCTTTATGGGACTTAACGGAGTGCTTTTGTATCTTGATGAAATCCAGTATTTCAACAAAAAACAGCAGCAAACTCTCCTTGAGTATATAGAAAACGGCAAAATAACGCTTATTGCCTCTACTACGGAAAATCCATACTTTTATGTGTATAATGCTATTTTGTCACGAAGCACGGTTTTTGAGTTCAAAACTGTTGAGGCTGATGAAGTTGAGAAGGCTGTAAGACGCGGATTTAATATTCTTTCACAGGAACAGGGCATTGAAATTGAAACAAGTGATGAAGTTGTTTCTTATATAGCAACTGCCTGTGGGGGAGATGTAAGAAAAGCTATGAATTCCGTTGAGCTTTCCACCCTTGCAACCACCGAAAAAGACGGCAAGAAAACCATTGATATTTCCACGGTAACTGCCCTTACTCAGAAATCTAACCTTAGATATGATAAAGACGGAGATCAGCATTATGACATACTTTCTGCTTATCAGAAAAGTATGCGCGGTTCAGATGCAAACGCAGCCTTGCATTATCTTGCAAGACTTTTGGAAGCGGGAGATCTGCCCTCGGCCTGCAGAAGATTAATGGTTTGTGCCTGTGAAGATGTAGGACTTGCTTATCCTCAGCTTTTGCCTATTGTAAAGAGCTGTGTCGATATGGCGTTGCAGGTTGGCTTGCCGGAAGCAAGAATCCCCCTTGCCGATGCAGTAATAATGGTTTGTAATGCCCCAAAGTCCAATTCAGCTTATATGGGCATTAACAGGGCTATGGCTGATGTAAAAGCAGGTAAAGCCGGACCTATCCCACGAACACTTCAAAATAAGCATTTTGACGGTGAGGATAACCCTAACAAGGGTCAGTTTTATAATTATCCTCACGATTTTCCTAATCACTATGTTCAGCAACAGTATCTACCGGACAACTTAAAGGACGCTGTATATTATGAATACGGGGACAACAAAAGTGAACAGGCTTTCAAAGCTTATTGGGATAAAATCAAAAATAATAGCTGAACAAAAAAATCACAACTTCAAAATAAATTTTGACACTTTTAACCGCCGAATTTTAATTCGGCGGTTATTTTTCTAAAATGTTAAAAATTAATTGTTAAAATTGCATAAAATTTGGTAGTAAAATTTGTCATTTCGGCAATAAGTATTATTCTAAATTAGAAAATAAATTTCCCCACCCTTTGATATAATCATAATAACAGAGAATTCAACAATGGAGAAGTTTTGAAATCTCGGATTTACTAAGGAGGTAAATTTAAAATGAAAGGTAAAAAGATTAAGCTAATCAGCCTTATTTTGGCAGTAATTCTGGTAGTTTCCTGCACTGCAGTTGCAGGTGTATCAGTTTCTGCTGTGACTGGTTCAGCCGGCGAAGTAGTTTACTTCGACAACTCTGTTACTAAATGGAGTACAGTTAACTGCTATATGTGGTCTGACTCAGCAGGCAACAACGGATCATGGCCGGGCAAACCCATGACAAATATTGAGGGTGATATCTGGGCTTACAGTCTGGATAATTCCTATGACAAGGTTATTTTCTCAGGCAACGGCACTCAGTCCGATGACCTTGTTTACGAAGGCTCAGGCAAGGTTGCAAAGCCAAACTCAACAAACAACAAGTTTGCAGTAACTTGGTCTGATTATACAGGCGCAGCTACTGTACCAACATCTGCAACACAGGCTCCCACACAGGCAACACAGGGTGATACTCCAACAACACCTGCAGGCTCTGTCGGAAGCGTGTATTGTCAGAATGATGCAGGCTGGTCAACAGTATATTGCTATATGTGGAATAGTGATAGTGACAAGAATGCGGCATGGCCGGGTGTTAAGATGACAGACCTTGGCGACGGCGTTTGGGAATACAATTATTCCAAGAATTACGCTAAAGTAATTTTCAACGGCGGTAGTGACAGTAACAAGACACTCGACCTTACTTTCCCCGGTGACAGCCAGATTTGTAACAACAAGACCGGTGCCTGGGAACCTTACAGCTCAAGCCCTGTAAAGATTTCTGCGTTGACAACAGACATAAAGTCACCTGCATATACAACCTGCAACATTAAGATTACAGCTACAGCTAAATCTTCCGAGGGTGACTTAACCTACAAGTTTACAATTAATGACACAGTTGTTTCTGAGAGTTCATCTCCTTCTGTAGTTTGGACACCTACATCTGCAGGTGATTACACAATTACAGTTGATGTAACCGACACAGCAGGAAACACAAACTCCCGCTCTATAAGCTATAAAATTGAAGATGCTACTTTCCTTGAGAAAGCGTTTATCAAGGCTTTCTCTAACAGCCTCGGAACATCTGTGCAGATTAAGAGAAATACATCGATCACATTTACAACTGATGCTATCGGCGGTAAAACAGGAACAAACCTGTTGTTCTATAAGTTCGTGGTTACAGATCCTGACGGTGTTAATAATGTAGCTTATTACACATTGAACAACAAATATACATATACACCTTCTAAGCTTGGTGTTTATACTATTAAGGCTTTTGTTCAGAACAGTAATAATGACACAATTAACCAAACATATAAGTATAACTGTGTAGATGCAGTTGATGAAACACCTGATTCAACACTTCCGCCTGTTACAACTCCGACTCAGGTTCCAACACAGAAGCCTACTCAGGCTCCAACACAGGCTCCTACTCAGGCACCAACACAGGCTCCTACTCAGGCTCCAACACAGGGACCAACACAGGCTCCTACACAGGCACCAACTCAGGGACCAACTCAGGGAGAAGTTACACCTACTACTGCTCCTGTAACAGTTGCAGAGCCTAAGCTTGGTGACGTAAACGGAGATGGATTCATTAATGTTGATGACGCTACACAAATTCAGAAGCACGTTGCTTCATTAATTATTATCGATACAAAATATGCCGATACTGACAAGGACGGCAGAATTACAGTTAAGGATGCAACAAGGATTCAGAAGTTTGCATGTAATATGATTTCAGAATTATAAGGAGGATTGACAAATGACTAACTTTAAAAAGATAGTTGCTCTGCTCCTTACACTTGCACTTTTAGTATCTGTTGGCGTAATGACTGCTCAGGCAGCAAGTACTGATGCTAAAGATACGGCAGCGGCAACAGGAATTATAGTTCACTATAAAAGTGAAACAGCTCCTTATGTTTATTACTGGAACTCACTTCCTAAGAATATTGAAACCGAATATCCCGGCGTTGCAATGACAAAGGATATTTCTCAGGGTGAAAACTGGTACACTTATTCATTCAAAGATGTAACAAAAATTAATATGCTCTTTACCGACAAAGACGGTAAGCAGCTTTCCGGTGAACTTACAAGACGTTCCGGTGAATGGTGGTACACAGGAAGGTCATGGCGTTCAACAAACCCTGACAAGGCTGATCCTGTAAGCAGTATTGACTTCCGTGAGGAAACAATCTATTTCGTAATGACAACCCGTTTCTATGACGGTGATACCGGCAACAACGTTCACTGCTGGGATGATGGTCAGGCAGGCAACCCTGACAGCGACCCTGCATGGCGTGGTGACTTCAAGGGTCTTGCAGAAAAACTTGACTACATCAAGGCTTTAGGCTTCTCAGCAATTTGGGTAACTCCTATTGTTGAAAATGCATCAGGCTATGACTATCACGGCTATCACGCAATGAACCTTTCAAAGGTTGACAGACGTTATGAAAGTGATGACTTTACTTTCCAGGATCTTATTGATGCAGCTCATAGTAAGGGTATGAAGATTGTTCAGGACGTAGTTCTCCAGCATACAGGTAACTTCGGCGAAGCATTCTTCAGTCATCTGTTTGATAAGAATGAAGCTGATATGTTTAACAGCGATATCACAAAAACAGGTGTAATTAACAATGAGATAGTTCCATCCGATTATCTGCTCGACACCTATGGATTAAGCTCCCCTGAAGAATATTGGGCACAGAAACCGGGTATTCAGTATCAGCAAAGACTTAACCTTATGAAGAATGTTACCTATACAGGTGACAACGGTAACTCAACCGGACCTCAGCCTGCTGATCAGGACTTTGGAATGGATAAGATTTCAACAAGTGATGTTTATAATCCAAACAACTATTATCACACAGGTTATTTCCAGAGCCCAAACTATGATGACTGGACAACAAAATTCTCACAGATTGCCGGCGACTGCGTTGACTTAAACACAGAAAATCCGGCAGTTGCAGAATATGTTGTTGATTCATACAGCAAGTTTATTGATATGGGTGTTGACGCCTTCCGTGTAGATACAGTACGTCACATTCCAAGACTTTCTCTAAACCTTATGTTCAACCAGCAGCTGATGGATGCTGCCGCTGATTCAGGTAATCCAAACTTCTATATGTTTGGTGAAATCTGTACTCGTTACACAAGCGTGTGGTACAGAGGCCACGCCGAAGAATCTACTCCATACTACACATGGAAAGAGCCTAACTCAAAGTGGGCTGAAATGTGGAACTGGGGCACAGATGCAAATGCTGTTAATGAAAATATGAACCTTGTACTTCAGCATTATCTTGAAGAAGATAACTATAATGGTAATATGGACAAAACTCAGCCTAAGTCTGATAACGCATTCTTAGATGGAGTTACATATCACGGCTCAGACCGTTCAATGGCATCAGGTATGGATGCTATCGACTTCCAGATGCACAGAATGTTCGGTGATGCTAAAAACGCATTCAACTTTGCAAAAGGCAACGATCAGTATTATAATGACGCAACATACAGCGTAATGTACGTTGACTCACACGACTATGCTCCTGAGCAGCCACAGGAAACTACACGTTTCACAGGCGGTACACAAACATGGGCTGAGAATATGGACTTAATGTTCACATTCCGCGGTATCCCTTGTGTATATTATGGTTCAGAAGTAGAGTTCAAGAAGGGTGCTCTTATTGATAAAGGCCCATTGATTTCTCTTGAGGAATCAGGACGTGCTTACTACGGTGACTATCTTGAGGGTAATGTTACAGCTACTGACTTCAGCGAATACACAGCTTCAGGCACAGTTAAAGATACACTTGATTCACCGCTTTCAAAGCATCTTTCAAAGGTTAACGCAATCCGCCGTGCTATCCCTGCTCTCCAGAAGGGACAGTACACAGCTTCTTCTTCATATGTAAGCGGTACAGGTATGAACTTCATCAGAAGATATACTGACAATAAGGAAGGCATTGATTCACTTGCTCTTGTTTCAATAAGCGGTTCAGGTACATTCAAGAACATTCCAAACGGCACATATATAGACGCTGTTACAGGTGATGTTCAGAACGTTACTAACGGCACACTGACAACTCCTACTGTAGGCAAGGCTAATATGAGAGTTTATGTATGCTGTGCAACAGGTTTTACACGTATTGACGGCCCTATAGGCGGTTCTTCAGATTACTTAAAGTAATAAAACTTTTTCATTGATTAATTGCCGGGCTGCTCAAATTGGGCAGCCCGGTATAAATATGTTGACAAAATTTACAAAATGTATTATAATCTTTCTGTTCCCATGGGGGAGTAGTTCGCACGATAGTGTGATTTGTCAACAACCGCGATGTATTTACATCTGGCAAATCTTAATGAACGAGACTCATGTGTGCTTTTTCTGCACACATTGAGTCTTTTTTTGTTATTTTAAATTGTATATCTGAATACTATTAAAATATACTTAATAGTGATTTATATTGTGAGTGGGATAATAAAAAGAGGGGAGTTATTTTCTTTGAATTTATTTATCGAGCTTTTCCTATTAGGTGTAGGACTTGCTATGGACGCTTTTGCAGTATCAATCTGTAAAGGGCTTTCAATGACAAAGGTTAATAAGCTGCAAGCTGTTATTATTGGTTTGTTCTTTGGAGGCTTTCAGGCTCTTATGCCTTTAGTAGGTTGGCTCTTAGGTGTCGGATTTCAACAATACATTGAAGCCGTTGACCATTGGGTTGCTTTTGCACTTCTTGCTTTTATAGGAGGAAAAATGATTTTTGAAGCTTTTTCTCCTGAGGATACCGAGCAAGAAAACAAAATGGACCGGCCTTTAAATATAAAGGAAATGATTGTACTTGCTTTTGCAACAAGTATAGATGCGCTGGCAGTAGGTGTAACCTTTGCCTTCCTGGATTATCCGATTTTTGAATCAATCTCAATTATTGGTGTTGTAACTTTTATTATCTCAGTCTTGGGCGTATTCATCGGAAACTTTTTTGGAAGCAAATATAAAAATAAAGCTGAATTTGCCGGAGGAGTCATATTGATATTAATAGGGCTGAAAATATTACTTGAGGGACTTGAGCTAATTCACTTTTAAAATTTTTGGAGGTAGATTATGATAGAAATGCTAAAAGCAGCAGTGGTGCTTCTTGTAGGCTTTGTGTTATTGATAAAGGGTGCAGACTTTTTTGTTGACGGCAGTTCGTCAGTTGCTAAGAGGTTAAGAGTCCCATCAATTATCATTGGACTTACAATTGTTGCAATGGGTACCAGCTTGCCTGAATTTGCAGTTAGTGTTACTGCGTCAATTTCAAACAACAATGAGCTGGCTGTCAGTAATGCTGTAGGCTCAAACATTTTTAATTTGTTGGTAGTTGGCGGTAGTTGCGCTCTTTTCTCCCCACTTATGATAAAAGTCAAAACATTAAAAAATGAATTTCCACTTTCTATTATTTGCGGAATTTTACTCTTTGTTCTTGGATTTATTGGAATGTCCCTTGGTGTTTTAGACGGTATAATTTTTACAGTTATTTTTATAGCTTATCTTTTATGGATGATATTTTCTGCTAAGAAAGCAAGAGCAAATATTGATACTTCCGATGAAAATGATAATTACAAAATTCTTCCCATATGGCAATGCCTACTCTTTATAATTGGCGGAGGAGTTGCTATAAAATTCGGCGGAGATTTTGTTGTAAACGGAGCATCGGTTATAGCCGCCGGATTTGGACTGAGCCAAAACCTTATCGGACTTACTGTAGTTGCTTTGGGAACAAGCCTGCCCGAACTTGTAACTTCAATTATTGCCGCCAGAAAAAAAGAAGTTGATATGGCTCTCGGTAATATAATCGGATCCAATATTTTCAATATTTTATTTGTATTGGGTATAGCCGCTACAATCAGTCCTGTATCAGTAATTACTGAAAATTTAATTGATATTATTATCCTTACGGTTGTCAGCCTGATTGTATATGTTTTCGCAATTACCAAAAAGAGAATAAACAAAATTGAGGGCTTATTTATGCTTTTGATCTATGGAGCATACCTCGTTTATATTTGCATAAGATAGATAGCTTTTTTAACAGAGTGCTTAAGGGCACTCTGTTTTTCTGTTTATAAGTATATTTTTCACATAATAAAATATATATTAATTGGTGATTGTTATGTATGTAAAACTTAGATTACCTCGTGGAGTTTTAGTGGGAGTGTTTTTCCTCTTTGCGTTATTTTCATCAATCTGTATTCACATATGGTCGCCAAAAGCTGAGCCTGTATCAGCGGAAAATTCTATCAGTCTTCCTATAGTAATGTATCATTCCTTTTTAAAAGATACATCCTATCACAACGATTATTGCGTATCGCCTACAGTTTTGGAAAATGACTTAAAATATTTAAAAGAAAACGGGTTTACTACAGTAACTGTGAAGGATTTGATTGAGTATGTAAATGGAGGAGAGCTTCCCCAAAAGGTGGTAATGCTTACATTTGACGATGGTTATTATAATAATTACTATTACGCTATGCCTCTGCTGAAAAAATACAATTGCAAAGCAGTTATTTCACCAATTGCAAGTATGAGTGAAAAGTACACTATGGTAAGTGATAAATCGGTTGAGTACGGTTATTGTTCTTTTGCGGAATTAAAAAAGCTTGAGGACAGCGGATTTTTTGAAATTGCTAATCATAGCTACGATATGCACTACACAAGCCCTCGGCTTGGTATGGAACAGATAAAAGGCGAAACTGACGCTGAATATAAAAATACAATTGAAAATGATATAAAAAAAGCACAAAATCTTTTTATAAGCAATAATATTAAAGAGCCTCTTTGTTTGACCTATCCTTACGGTATCAGAAGCAAAAACACCCTTGAAATTGCAAAAAATCTAGGCTTTAAATGCACAATGACCTGTGAGGAAAAAACAAATCTAATAACAAAAGATTCTGCTTGTTTATATGAGCTTGGCAGGTATAATCGGTTGGCAAAAGAAAGCTCAAATACATTTTTTGAAAGGATATGTACCTAATGCCAAATATTTACTTAAGCCCCTCTTTGCAGGAATGGAATCCTTATGTTGACGGCGGAAATGAGGAATATTATATGAATCTTATTGCTGATGCTATGGAGCCGTACCTGAGAGCCAGCGGAATTGATTTTACAAGGAATATGCCTGAGATGACTCTCAGACAGGCTATAAATCAAAGCAATGCAGGAAATTACGATTTGCATCTTGCAATTCATTCCAATGCTTCCGGTGAAAATAGCGCAGGTCAAAACAGAGGAGTAGAGGTGTATTATTATCCCAACAGCGCAAAGGGTGAAAATTTCGCAAGTACCATTGCAACAAATTTTTCAGAGCTGTATCCTAATCCCGAAAAGGTGAAAACAGTCCCCACTACATCCTTAGGAGAAGTCAGACTGACAAAAGCCCCTACTGCACTAATTGAGGTTGCATACCACGATAATCCTGAGGATGCAAGGTGGATAAGGGATAATATACAGGGGATTGCAAAAAATCTTTCAAAGTCTGTGGCAGAAACTTTAGGAGTACCTTTTGCAGAGCCTTGAAAAACCTGAATTATTTGATATAATAAATGTGTATAAATTTTTAGGAAGTGTTATTATGGACTCAGCATTAAAAGCAAGAATTGAAAAAACAATGGAAAACCTAAAGCTTAACAAAATGGAGCCTTATTTTGTTGAAACCAAGGAGGAGGTTCTTCCGTTAGTTAGAACTCTTCTAAAAGAAGGCGATACTGTTTCAAACGGCGGTTCTGAAAGCCTTAAAGAAACAGGAGTAATTGATGAGCTTAAAAGCGGAAAATATAACTACCTTGACAGAAGCAGAGAGGGAATTACCCCTGAGGAAGTTCAGGAGGTTTACCGTCAGACATACGGCGCAGACGTTTATTTTGCATCATCAAATGCAATTACTGAAAACGGTGAGCTTTACAATGTTGACGGAAACTCAAACAGAGTATCTGCAATTCTCTTTGGACCTAAGAGCGTTGTGCTTGTATGCGGATACAATAAGATTGTAAAGAATATTGAAGAAGCAGAGCTCAGAGTAAAAACCTGTGCTGCTCCTCCAAACTGCGTCAGACTTAACTGTGATACCTATTGCCAAAAAGCAGGGAAGTGTGTATCACTTAATAATGAAAACCGTGAAATCCCAAGCGGCTGTCATAGTGAACGCAGGATTTGCTGTAACTTTGTTATTTCTGCTCAACAACGTCATATTAATCGCATAAAAGTAATCATCGTTGGAGAGAAACTGGGCTACTGATTAACCCTTAAAAATTTCTGATTATGTAACTTAAAATCATACTCCGCCCAAAACAACTGTTGTCGTAGAGGGCGGAGTACTCAACCAAATTTACAAACTATCTATTGTTGTTATTGTTGTTTTTGTTCTGATTGTTGTTCTGGTTATTGTTCTGATTTCTGTTCTGGCTGTTATTCTGGTTGTTGTTCTGATTCTTGTTCTGATTGTTATTCTGGTTGTTGTTTTGGTTGTTGAAGTTCATTTCTGTCACCTCCTTAATAAACCGATAAATCGGTCTGTTTATATTTTTACCTTATTATTTTGAATTATACCTATGAATATTTTTTTAAATAAAATGAAATCCCTGCTGGGAAACGAGTTTGATGATTTTTTAAAATTTTATAATAATGAAAATTTCAGAGGAATTAGAGTAAACACTCTTAAATGCAGTGTGGACAAGCTGAAATCTTTGATTGGTTTTAATTTAAAATCTACCCCCTTTTGTAATGAGGGTTTTTATATTCCTGAGAATGTTAAGTCAATCGGCAACAATCCCCTACATCACGCAGGAGCTTTTTATGTTCAGGAGCCTTCTGCCACCTCGGCAGTAACAATGCTTGATGTAAAGGCAGGGGACAAGGTTCTGGATTTATGCGCAGCCCCCGGTGGAAAAAGCACCCAAATTGCAGCCGCCTTAAAAGGCAAGGGCTTGCTGTGGGCTAACGAGATAGTTAAAAGCCGTTCTTTAATATTACTGTCAAATATTGAGAGAATGGGCGTAAGTAACGCTGTTGTGTCCAATTGCCACCCTGATATACTTTGTAACAGCCTCAGAGGCTATTTTGATAAAATACTTGTAGATGCTCCCTGTAGCGGTGAGGGAATGTTTAGAAAAAATGACGAAGCCCAAAACCAATGGAGTCAGGAGCATGTAGAAAGCTGTGCTGTAAGACAGCTACAGATTTTAAATTCAGCGAAAAACGCATTAAAAGAAAATGGAGTTTTAGTATATTCAACCTGCACCTTTTCTCCCGAGGAAAACGAGGGTGTAATTTCAAAGTTCCTACAGGAAAATCCTGATTTTGTAATCGAGGATAGCGGTGTTAATTTTGGCAGACCTGCCCTTGAATACGGAAGAAGAATACTTCCTATGGACGGTGGAGAGGGACATTTTGCAATAAAGCTGAGAAAAACATCTGAAAGTATATCTGTTCCTGTAGTTAAGGCTTCTTTAAAGAAAGCTCCGGATATTGTAAATGATTTTTACGATAGCACTTTTATAAATAAACCCTTTGGAAATAATATTGAAATAATAGTGGAAAAGGCATATGCTGTTCCTTGTGAATTACCAAATGTAAAGGGCTTGTCGGTACTGAGAAAAGGCGTGTTGCTGGGTGAGATAAAGAAGAATAGGTTTGAACCTCACCATTCAGCTTTTATGGCTGCAAAAAAAGAAGATTGCAGACAGTTTGTTGATTTAGAGCTTAATAGTGATGATATAGTAAAATTTCTCCACGGAGAAGAAATTAAGGTTTCTACTAACCTGAAAGGCTACACCGCAGTATGCGTTCAGGGAATTACCACAGGATTCGGAAAGGTATCATCAGGAAATTTAAAGAATAAATACCCTAAGGGATTAAGGACGTTGTAATGGAACGATTATCAGATATTGGTACAATTAAAGAAATTCTCTCAAAGCACGGATTCAGCTTTTCAAAAGGCTTGGGACAGAACTTTCTGATTAACCCATCAGTATGCCCCCGTATGGCAGAAATGTCCGGAGCAGGGGAAAAGGTGGGAGTAATAGAAATCGGGCCGGGAATAGGCGTTCTTACAAACGAGCTTTGCAAGCTGGCTGAAAAGGTTGTAGCCATTGAGATTGATAAACGTCTTATACCCGTGCTGTCAGAAACCTTAAGTGATTATGATAATGTTAAGGTCATAAACGAAGATGTTTTGAAAATTGACTTAAATAAGCTTATTGAAGAAGAATTTAATGGGATGAAGGTTGTAGTGTGTGCAAATCTTCCCTACTATATTACTTCCCCTATAATAATGAAATTATTAGAGGAAAATTTACCGATAGAAGCAATTACAGTTATGGTTCAGAAAGAAACCGCGCAGCGAATGTGTGCAGAAGTAGGCACAAGGCAAAGCGGTGCTGTAACTGTTGCGGTAAACTATTACAGTAAGCCTGAAATTCTTTTTAATGTATCGGCAGGCTCATTTATGCCTGCTCCGAAGGTTGATTCTGCTGTAATAAAACTAAATGTTTTTGACAAACCGGCTGTTCAGGTTCAGGACAGTAAAATGTTTTTTAAGGTTGTAAAATCTGCCTTCGGACAGAGAAGAAAAACCTTGCCCAACTCTTTAAGCAGCGGTTTGGGAATTTCTAAGTTAGAGATAAATAATCTTTTGTCAGAATGTGGAATAAGCCTTACAGCCAGAGCAGAACAGCTAAAGCTTGAGGATTTTAAAAACATAGCAGATAAGATACAGGGATAAATATGAAAAAGAAAAGCTCAGTTTTATTTAAAATTTCAGTAATACTTTTCGTTACAGCATTAGTCTGCCTTATAGCCTCAATGATTTTTCAGGCTGTGTTTGACAGCCAAGGTGTTTTTGCGGCAGTAGAGGTTGCTTGTGCAGGAACGTCAGGATTTTTAGCTTTTATAGGAATAATTCTTTCCTGCATAAGAAATAATAAAACCAATAAAAAGGAAGTGCCGAATTATGAAGACTCCCAAGAAAGCCAAAAATAATATTTTAACGAAAATTGCAGTAGGCTTTATTCCGGTTATTGTGTTGATGATTGCTGTTTCAATAGTGTTATGCGTAGTTTTTGGCAACAATCATAATCTTGGTATGCTTTCTATAGAAATGCCCCTTATTGCAACGTTCCTTGCCTTTGTTGGAGTAGTTTTAGCTGTAATAAGTGCAGTTGTAGATTCAAAAAAGGAAAAATAAAAAGTAATAGATTATAATATACTTAAAATGGCACAGATTTTTCTGTGCCATTTTTGCATAGTTAAAGCCCGGTGCATTAATACGCCGGGCTTTGCCTTTATATTGTTTTTTACTTTAGAAAATCCTCCATAACGGTCGGACAAAAAAAGTATTGAAAATATAAATCTTTCTTCCTGAAATGGGTGTCGAGGTACCGGATTTTTGTTACATACTCTCAGGACAGTTAATGTTAAACATATCAAGTACATTTTTAATAACCGTCTTAACTGCAAGGCAAAGGCTTAGTCTTGCCTGCATAAGGCTTTCGTCCTCGCCCTTAACTCTGCAAGCGTTGTAGAACTTGTGGAACAGAGTAGCAGTCTGAGTAACGTACCTTGTAATTTTAGTTGGGTCATATTCCTTAGCAGCAGAAATAATTTCATCTGAAAACTGTGCAAGATGATTGATAAGCTCTTTTTCTTCAGTTTTGTCAAGAAGCATAAGTTCTTCCTTTGTACAGCTTCTTGGATAAATGCTGTCATTAGCAAGAGCTTTAATAATACTGCAAATTCTTGCGTGAGCATACTGAACGTAATACACAGGATTCTGATTATCCTGCTGAACAGCAATGTCCAGGTCAAAGTCCATCTGTGTGTTTGCTTCTCTTGTGTTAAAGAGAAAACGTGCGCTGTCAACAGGAACCTCCTCAAGCAAATCTGCAAGCTGAATAGCTTTGCCGGTACGTTTGCTCATTTTAACAACTTCTCCGCCCTGAACAAGCTTGACAAGCTGCATCAGAACAACCTGTAATTTGCTTCCGTCATAGCCGATTGCGTCCATAGCACCTTTCATTCTCATAACGTGGCCATGGTGATCCGCACCCCAAACGTCAATTAAAGTTTCAAAGCCTCTGTCAAATTTGTTTTTGTGGTATGCTATATCGGCAGTAAAGTAGGTAGGGTTGCCGTTCTGTCTGATAAGTACATCGTCTTTAAGCTCCAGCTTGTCAATATAGTCCTGAGTCTTGCCCTCTTTTAAAAGTATCTCTGTGCATACCTCTTTGTTTTTATACCAGATTGCACCCTCTTTTTCATAGGTAAGACCTTTTTCGGTAAGAATATCAACAACTTCCTTAACCTGACCGCTTTCATGGAGCTCAGATTCAAAGAACCATTTGTCATAGTTGATTTTGTACTTTGCCATATCTCTTTGCATTTTTGAAATATTCTTTGGAAGTGCAAAATCTACAAGGGCTTTTTTACGGCTTTCTCTGTCAGCATTTACAAGTACATCACCGTTTTCATCAGCATAAGCCTGAGCAAGCTCTGTAATATCTCCACCCTGATAGCCGTCCTCAGGGAATTCAATATTGTCCTTATAAAGCTGTAGGTATCTTGCTTCAAGGGAGCAAGCGAATTTTTCAATCTGATTACCTGCGTCATTAACGTAAAACTCACGCCAAGCACTATAACCTGCCTTGTTAAGAACAGCAGCAAGACAATCTCCTAATGCACCGCCCCGAGCGTTGCCCATATGCATGGGACCTGTTGGATTTGCAGATACAAATTCAACCATAACCTTGTGTCCTTTGCCAAAGTCGGAGCTTCCGTAGTTCTCCTTTTCTTCTTCAATTTCTTTAAGCACCTCTGCATAGTACACAGGTGAGAAGAAGAAGTTTATAAATCCGGGACCTGCAACCTGACACTTTTCAAATAATGTGCCTTCAAGCTCAATGTTTTCTGTAATAGCCTGAGCAATTTTTACAGGAGCAGTTCTGAAAGCTCTTGCGCCTACCATTGCCGCATTAGTTGCAAAATCTCCGTTCTTTCGGTCGGCAGGAGTTTCAATAATAAATTCAGGAATTTCTGCTTTAACAAGCTGTTCCTTTTCTATCGCCCTGTTTATAGAGTTGATAATTGCAGTTTTTAGCTGTTCTCTAGCTTTTTGTAATGTCTGTGCCATTTTGCCTACCTCATTCTTTACTTTTTACATCAATGTAAAACTCATTGTTTGATACAAAGTCGCTGTTAAAATCAAGGGAATATTTAACGTGGAGCTTGCCGCCTTTTTCGTTTAAGTCAGCACTTATTGTGTCGGCAAAAACCCCAATCATAAGATCTCCCATTATTGTTCTGTAGTGACATTGATGACGTTTGCCCTTTTCAAGGATAAGCCTTGTTTGCTTTCCGCCGTTCCTGATAATGGTAACCTTGTCATCGCCCTCAACCTTAATTATGTTGCTGGAAGAAATCTGAGGGTTTTCCTCGTCATATTCCTTGTAGCCAATGTATGTGTGATTTTTCTTCATAATATAGCTTCCGGAGGTAGTCATTTCGATTTTATCCTTCTGACCGTCAAGCTCCTGAATACCGGTTATGTTAATTAAAAATTCTTCCTTCATTATACACCTTAATACAGTTCAATATTAATCTGTTCAACACTATGCTCAATATCTTTCCCAAGAAATACTCCTGCAACATTTTCAAAGCCTTCAGGAGTATCGGAAACATAGAATTCGCATCTGCCCTTTTCATTACTGTCGTTAAGCAAGCCCTTTTCTGCAAGAACATTTTTAGCGTAAAGGGCAGTTTCTCTTCCGCTGTCAATTAATGTTAAATCCTCGCCCATAACAGATGAGATTGCCTCTTTGATTATTGGATAGTGTGTACATCCCAAAATAATCGTATCAACCTTTGCGTCCATAAGGGGAGCAAGGTATCTTTTTATAACAAGTCTGACAATCTGATCATCTTTGTTAATGAATCCGTTTTCAACTAAGGGCACAAACAAAGGACAGTCCTGCTCAATAACGGAAATTGAGTTGTCGAATTCTTCTATAAGCTTTTTGTAGCTGTGACTTTTAATAGTGGCGCTGGTGCCGATTACGCCGATTTTTTTGTTTTTTGTTGCCTGAACTGCGGTAAAACAGGTTGGTGAAACAACTCCTGTGTAGGGTACAGGCAAATCGTTTTTTAAGTTTGTTGCAACAGAGCTGACTGTACCGCAAGCCGCTACAATCATTTTCACATTATGCTTCAAAAGAAATTTAGCGTCCTGAAAAGCATATTTCTTAATAGTGTCCTTTGACCTTGAACCGTAGGGAACTCTGCCTGTGTCACCAAAATATATAATATTTTCGTTTGGTAGAATTTTCATAAATTCCCTTACAGCTGTAAGTCCCCCTAAGCCGGAGTCAAAAACACCTATAGGAGCATTGTTCATAAGTATTCTCCTTATATGTAAACTATCAATTTAAGCCTTCTGATAAATAAACACTTCTATACAATTTAATATGATAACATAAAACAGGCTTTCTTTCAAGTACAAGCATATCAAAATGTATGTGTTAAAATGATATGACCCAATAAGAAAGAGAAGTAACTTCAAAA
>CAMFZJ010000005.1 GCA_946004305.1 uncultured Clostridia bacterium
TTCCTCTACGTCTCGTGGGCTCGGAGATGTGTATAAGAGACAGGTATATTATATGGGAGTAATACTATGAAAATAAAAGAATCTGCAGAAGATTATCTTGAAAGCATACTTATTCTTAAAAACAAAAATAAAACAGTACGTTCCATTGACATTGTTAATCATATAAAAGTAAGCAAGCCCAGCGTAAGCGTAGCTATGAAAAAGCTTAGAGAAAACGGCTATATCCAAATGGATACTGAGGGATATATTACTCTTACAGAGTCAGGCAAAGAAATTGCCGACAAAGTTTATGAGCGACATATGTTTATATCTCAGTGGCTTGAAGATTTGGGAGTACCTGAAGACATTGCCGCCCATGACGCCTGCAAAATCGAACATGTGCTTTCGGTAGAGAGCTTTGATGCAATAAAGAAAAAATACAAAGACAGAAAATGCCGTGGCTGTAACGGATGCGGACAATAATCAAAACCAACAAACAATTTAAGGGAGTCTAAGACTCCCTTAAATTATATTTTTATCCAAAATTATTGCAATAAAAAAGCAACTATGTTACAATTGTGCAAAATGGGGGTATAGCTCAGCTGGGAGAGCGCTTGAATGGCATTCAAGAGGTCAGCGGTTCGATCCCGCTTATCTCCACCAAAATTTAATTCTTCTATAAAATCAGCCTATAATAAAAAGAGGATAGTATGATTATTGATTTTAAAAAAATTGAAACTACCGTAATTCCGCAATTTCGCGGAGGAGAAAAGAATACAATTGCCAATATGTATGTTGACAACCTAAACAAAATAATGCTTGGCAAACTCGAAGTAGGTGCGTCCATCGGTATGCATACTCACCAAACAAACAGTGAAATTATTTATATAATTTCAGGTGAAGGCAAATGCCTTTATGATGACACAGAGGAAGCCTTATCATCAGGCTCCTGTCACTACTGTCCAAAAGGACATAAGCACAGTTTAATAAATAACAGCAACTCAGAGGATTTGGTATTCTTTGCAGTTATACCCGAACAATAAAATCACCTAATATATGATATTACAAAATCTTTTATTTGCGAACTAATTAGTTTCTTCCATAATTAGTGGTAACATATGAATATTATAATTGTAGGCTGTGGCAGAGTTGGCAGAGCAATAACTGAACAATTAAGCGGCGAGGGACATATTGTTACTGTCATTGATACAAAAGCAAAGGCATTAGAGCAGATTGCTGATACAAACAATATAATGACAATTCACGGCAACGGTGCAACATTTGAAACATTATCAGAAGCAGAGGTTGCGGACTGCGACCTTATGATTGCAGTAACTGCAACTGATGAGCTTAATCTTTACGCTTGCCTTATCGCTAAAAACGCAGGGGCACCACGAACAATAGCCCGAGTAAGAAACCCTGAATATACAAAGGATATTCCAAAGCTTAAGGACGAGCTTAAGCTGAGTCTTGCTATTAATCCGGAGCAAACCTGTGCAAGAGAGCTTGCCCGACTTCTCAAAAACTCAGGTGCTATTGAAATTGACTCCTTTGCCAAAGGCATTGTAGATATTATTAAAATCTGTGTATCGGAAAATTCCCCTCTTGCAAATCAGAAAATTATTGACTGCACTAAAATTATTAAGCAGGGAATCCGTATCTGTCTTATTGAGAGGGACGGTCACAGCTATATTCCAAACGGCGATTTTGAAATAGAGTCAGGAGATTTGCTTTCCTTTGTAGGCTCAAGCAAAGCTACATCTAAATTACTGAAAAAGCTTGGAGTTGAAACTAATCGAAACCACAGCGTAATGATATTAGGCGGTGGCAAAATTGCATACTACCTTGCTGAAAATCTTTCTGAAATCGGTATCAAGGTAAAAATTATTGAAAAGAATTTAGACCGTTGTGAAAATCTCAGCGAAAATCTTAAAGACCCGATTATTATCCACGGTGACGGAACCGATCAGGAAGTTCTTATTTCCGAGGGTATAGAGCATGCTGACGCAATTTTAGCCTTTATGGGTTCTGACGAAGAAAACATCCTTATGTCACTATTTGCAAAGGATATTAACCCAAAGGCAAAGGTTATTACAGAAATCAACAACCCCACTTTTACAAAAATTGTTGAAAAACTGCCCCTTGATTCAATCATTCACACTAAACACCTGACAGGAGAATATATTATCAGATATGTAAGGGGTATGCAAAACTCTGTAGGAAGCAATATAGAAACTCTTTATCGTTTATCTACAGGACAGGTGGAAGCCTTGGAATTTCGAGTTCGTGAGGACTCAATGGTAACAGGTGTTCCCCTTTCGATGCTTGAATTAAAGCCTGACTTACAGGTTGTATGCATTAACAGACAAGGCAATATTATTATTCCAAACGGTACAGATACAATTGAGCTGAAGGACACAGTAATCGTAGTTACAAAACAAACAGGATTATCTGACCTCCGGGATATTTTAAAGTAAGAGGTTATATGAACAAACGGCTTATTATTTATATACTGGGTTGGGTACTGATGATTGAAGGCTTTGCAATGCAAGGCTCAACATTAGTCGGTCTTTGGTATCACGAAAAAAACTTCATATATTTTCTTACAACGGGTATTTTCATAATGACAGTAGGCTTTCTTATCGTACTTAAAAAGCCTAAAAACACAAAAATGTACCGGAGAGATGGTTTTGCGGCTACAGCCTTTAGCTGGATAGTACTATCACTTTTGGGCTGTCTGCCCCTTTATTTAAGCAAACAAATTCCATCATTTATTGACGCTTTTTTTGAAATAATGTCCGGCTTTACAACCACAGGCGCAACTATACTTACAGATATAGAGGCTCTGGACAATTGTATGCTGTTTTGGCGTTCATTCAGCCATTGGCTGGGAGGTATGGGAGTACTTGTATTCCTGCTTGCTATTATTCCGACTCTTGGAGGAAACCAAAGCATTAACCTGATGAAGGCAGAATCCACAGGTCCTAACGTAGACAAAGCTATACCTAACCTGAGAACCTATGCCGCTATTCTTTATGCTATTTACATTGGACTTTCCGTTCTTGAAACAATACTTCTTATGTGTGGCGGAATGTACTTCTTTGATGCGGTAACAACTACATTTTCAACAGCAGGCACGGGAGGTTTTGCATCATATAACAACTCTATAGCCCATTTTAACAGCTATTATCTACAGGGTGTTATTTCTGTATTTATGATACTTTTCGGCGTAAACTTTTATATATATCTCCTGCTTCTTACAAGAAAGTTCAAAAAAGCCTTTTCCAGTACAGAATTGTGGGTGTATCTTGGAATAATTGCATTTTCTGTTATTACAATAGGAATTAGTATTGTAAAGATCTTCGGAAATATTTTTGACGCTATGCACCAGAGCTTGTTCTATGTTGCCTCAATTATTTCAACAACAGGCTTTGCTATTACAGATAGAAATATCTGGCCGGAGCATACTAAGGTTATTATTCTTATTCTAACCTGTCTTGGTGCTTGCGGTGGAAGTACAGGCGGTGGATTGAAAATTTCAAGACTTCTTATTCTTGCAAAAGAAATAAGAAAGGAATTCAAGTTGATTGTCCACCCACACACCGTCCATACAATTAAAATTGACGGTCGAAAAATATCACACGAAACAACCCGAAGCGTAAGTGTTTACTTGATGATTTATGTAGCAATTGTTATAGTAAGCACTATAGTCGTTGCTTTTGACGGTTATGATTTTACGACAAATTTTTCTGCTGTTCTGGCAACAGTAAACAATGTAGGTCCGGGATTCGGAGTTGTAGGCTCAACAGGAAACTACAGCTCATTCAGTATTCTTTCAAAAATTGTTTTCTGTTTTGATATGCTTGCAGGACGACTTGAGCTATATCCTTTGCTGTTGGCATTTGCCCCATCAGCTTGGAAAAAGAATTAATAAAATCCACCTTACAGGTAATACTACTTGTGAGGTGTTTTTATGTCTGAAGCAATTATTGATTTTAATGAATATGAACTTCCCAAAGAATATCCCTTTGGAGCAAAGCTTTTTTTCTTATATTTTTTAAATGTAGCAGACTGGTTTTGCACCCAGGTATTAATTGATACGGGATATTTTCACGAGGCAAACCCAATGATGAGCTGGATAATGGATTATCCCTTGGTAGGTTTTTTTGTAAAATGTATTCTGCCCCTTGCTCTGTCAATAATAATCTGGCTGTTTTATAAAATATTCAAAATTCAGCAGAACAAGTTTACAAACTTCATCATCTACACAGGGGTAATTCTATACAGCGTAGTAATATCAGTGCATATTGTAAATTTTCTATTGCTCTTTTTCGGTTTTTAATGTAAAATATTATAGTATTGTTCTGAAAGGAAGTGATTGTTTTGCCTGTACTAAGTGTTCACAATTTATCAATGAGCTTTGTTGAACAAAATCTCTTTAATGATGTTACCTTTGAAATAGAGAAAGGTGACAAGGTTGGATTTATCGGTGCAAACGGTGTAGGCAAAACAACCCTTTTCAAAATCATTAATAAAGAGCTTTCCCCTGACAATGGGCAGGTTTTTACATCGGGAGATACTGTTGTAGGCTATATGGAACAGCATGCCTGCAGCAATCCTGACAGAACAGTATATGAGGAGCTTATTTCTGTATTTGATTACCTTGAAGAAATGGAAAAGGAAATTGAAATTCAGAATAATCTTGTAGCCTCCACTAATTCCCCATCAGCTGAAGATATTGAAAAGCAAACCTATCTTATTGAACAGTTTGAAAGGCTGGGAGGACTTACATATAAAAGCCGTACACGTTCTGCCCTTTTAGGCTTTGGCTTTGATGAAGACTATTTCAATATGCCCACAGGCAAGCTTTCCGGCGGACAACGTTCTAAGCTAAGCCTGTTGAAGCTTTTGCTTTCAAAATCAAACTTTCTTCTCCTTGACGAACCTACAAACCATCTGGATTTAAAGGCGGTAGGCTGGCTTGAAAACTTCATTAAGGATTTTAGCGGTTCAATGCTTATTATAAGCCACGATCGATATTTTCTTGACAAGGTAACTAATAAAACCATAGAGCTGGAACACAATAAAGCCATGACTTATAAAGGCAACTATACTGAATTTAAAAAGAAAAAACAAGCATATGAGGAAAGTCTTAGAAATAAATACGAAAACGATATTAAGGAAATCAATCGTATTGAAGCTATTGTTGAACAGCAAAAACGCTGGGGACGTGAGAGAAATTTTATTACAGCAGCCAGCAAGCAAAAAGAAGCAGACAGAATTAAAGCACAGCTTGTAACGCCTGAAAGTGACCTTGAAACTCTACATATGAGATTTACACCTAAGCGTGTAAGCGGAAATGATGTGCTGATTTGTTCTAACCTTTCTAAAAGCTTTGATGATAAGAAGCTATTTAGTAATGTGGATTTACATATTCGCAAGGGCGAGCGAGTATTTATTATCGGTGAAAACGGATGTGGTAAAACCACTCTGTTTAATATGCTGTTAAGCAAAATTTCAGTTGATAGCGGTGAAGTTGAATTTGGCGCACAGGTTGATTTAGGATATTTTGACCAAATGCAAAACAACCTTGATTTATCAAAAACTGCTCTGGACGAAGTGTGGGATACATTCCCCAATATGACTGAAACTGAAGTCAGAACAGCTTTAGGAAGCTTTTTATTTAAAGGGGATCAGGTGTTTAAGCCTCTTAGCAAAATGAGTGGCGGTGAGCGAGCAAGAGTCAGTCTGCTCAAGCTAATGCTTGACGGAAGTAATTTTCTCCTCCTTGACGAGCCTACAAACCACCTTGACAGCTCCTCTCGTGAACAGCTTGAAAACACCCTTGCAGATTATGAGGGTACTATGCTTATTGTCAGCCATGACAGATACTTTATTAATAGGCTTGCCACCAGAATTCTTGACCTAACGCCAAATGGTATGGTAGAATATTTAGGTAATTATGACTATTACCTTGAAAAAAACAAGGACTTTGCATTTGCAAGAATAAGTAATGGCGAAGTAGCTGAAAAGCCAAAAAAAGGCACTAATGACTATAAGCTGAGAAAACAACAGCAAGCAAAAGAACGTAAGCGTCAAAATGATTTGAAGAAAGTGGAAGCAGAAATAGAAAAGCTTGATACAGAAATTCAGGAGCTTAACAACAGACTTCAGGAAGAAGACGTAGTTTCTGATTATGAAAAGCTTTTAGCCCTTACAAAAGAAATTGATGAAAGACAAAAATATCAGGACAGTTTATATCTTAAGTGGGAAGAGCTTACCGAAGCCTAAATTATATTCATAAAAAAGCTTCTTTCAAAATAGTAATGCCTAGATTAATGATACTCCGGCTTTCCCTTTCATCATCAACGCAGAAAAGCCTACAATACAATATAAACACACCTATCCGTAGCACAGCTGGATAATGCAACAGACTCCGACTCTGTAGATCACCGGTTCAAATCCGGTCGGGTAGGCCAAAAAAGGTCACGAAAATAATTCGTGACCTTTTTCTTATAATATTTAGAATATTCCCGGGTATTATTAAATTATAGAATAGAATTTATACCTGCATAATACAATACCTTACAACGAAGAAGCCCTGCACCTAAGTGCAGGGCTGAAATTATGTCTTAATACTTATTGTTTACTAATTATAAATTAGTCTTCTTTTCTCTTGCGAGTAAATAGAATTGTACCGGCAGCAAGAATCATAACTGTGCCAAGAATGAAGAAGATAGTTGTTTCCTGACCGTCAGCGCCTGAGCCTGAGCTGTTACCGGTTGAAGCACCTGAAGTACCACCGGCATTTCCGGAAGGATCGTCCTCGGAAATCTCATTTGGCTTTTTGCCTTTCTTAAGTTCTTTTTCCTTCTCCTTAGCTTTCTTCTCATCAATCTTAGCAGGAGCGCCGTAAGCCTTTTTATATGCATCTTCAAGCTCTTCCTTGATGAAATCTAATACGTCATCACCAAGAGTATCGTCCTTAGACATAATGTAAGCGTAAACAGCTTCAATATCCTTAACACCGAATTTTGGCAGAGCCTTAGCAAGTGCAGGAACTACATCAAATGTCTGTGCATTGTAGTAAGCGTATAGCCAGTCACCGATTACCTGTGTACCGCTTTCACCGGGAGCTAACTTAGAACCGATAATGTTACCGATTGAAGAAATAGCAAGGTGAGGACCGAACTTTGAGCTGTTTGTCTTCCAAACTGACTCGTATGCTTTCTTTTCAGAGTCAACAGCGTTTTCAATCTGATTACCTGTTAATTTAGCAGTATCACCGATACAAGGTGTTCCGAATGTCTGGTCAAATGTCTGAAGACCATTGTCAGCGCTAAAGATTACACAATAGTCAACGCCTGACTTTAAACCGCCGGAAATAGCTGTTGATTTGTTAAGTTCTGAAAGGTCGTAAGCCCAAGTTGTTGGGCCCTTTCTTGTACATTTCTCGCCACCGGACTGCCAACCATAGAACTCGTCACCGCCAACGATCCAAATGTGAGCATAAATCTGCTGTACATTTTTCCACTTTGTACCATAGTCAAAGTAGATTACGTTGCTGGCACCTGTACCTGAATTTGAGGTATCAGCACCGGCAGAATTGCTAACTTCTGCGCCTGCGCTTGCACTATCTGTATCTGCAGCGGAAACTGCAACAACAGCAACGGACATAACCATTAATACTGCAAGAGCAATAGAAATAATTTTCTTTAACATAAAATCTCCTCCTAATGTTAAACATAAATTAAGACATAGTCTTATTGATATTATTATACTACTTTGGTTACAATTTCGCAATATTTTTTCTAATAAAAACCTACGTTGTTTTGCACAATTATTTACTGCAAATTTTGAACATAATGCACAAACTAATCTGTGATAATTATTCCAAAATAATAACCCCTCTCACAAAGAGAGGGGTTGATTCTTTATGCCTGATTACAATTATACAAGCTCGATAATTGCCATCTCTGCACCGTCACCACGGCGAGGGCCAATCTTAGTGATACGTGTGTAACCACCGTTTCTATCCTTGTATTTAGGACCAATCTCATCAAATAACTTAACTGTAACGTCCCTCTTAGTGATGAACTTCATAACAAGTCTTTTATTTGCAAGAGTGTTTTCCTTAGATATTGTAATCATCTTCTCTGCCATAGAGCTAACCTCTTTAGCACGAGTAACAGTTGTTTCAATTTTGCCTTTTTCTAAAAGGAAAGTAACCATCGCACGGAGCATTGCAGTTCTCTGAGCTGTGGTTCTTCCAAGCTTTCTTGTACCTGGCATTGGTATTCACTCCTTTATCTGTTTGTAAAAAGGATTATTCGTCTTCCTTCTTAAGTCCGAATCCTAAGCTTTCAAGCTTAAACTCAACTTCCTCAAGTGACTTGCGTCCAAGGTTACGAACTTTCATCATATCCTCTGTAGTTTTGTTAATAAGGTCTTCAACAGTATTGATACCTGCACGCTTTAAGCAGTTGAATGAACGAACAGAAAGGTCAAGCTCCTCAATAGTCATTTCAAGAACCTTTTCCTTGCCCTTGTCATCCTTTTCAACCATAATCTCGCTGTTTGTAACAGAATCAGAAAGGTTTACAAAAAGGTTTAGATGCTCTGTAAGAACCTTAGCAGCTAGTGAAACTGCTTCCTGCGCATTTATAATGCCGTTTGTCCAAACATCGAGGGTAAGCTTATCGTAGTCAGTAATCTGACCTACACGAGTGTTGTCAACTGTATAATTAACCTTTAAAACAGGTGTATAAATAGAATCCACCGGCAGGACACCGATTACATTATTTCCTGCAAGGAGCTTATTTTTCTCCCCGGGAACATAGCCTCTGCCCTTATCAAGTGTAATTTCAATATTTAATTTAGCGTTCTCACCTAATGTTGCAATGTGCAACTCAGGGTTGAGAATTTCAACATCAGCGTCATATTTTATGTCGCCTGCCTTAACCTCACAAGGACCTTCAGCTGCAATTTCAACAACCTTAGGTGCATTATCGTGGATTTTAGCAACAAGGCTCTTCATATTCAGGACAATTTCAGTAACGTCCTCTTTAACGCCGGGAACAGTAGAGAACTCGTGAAGCACACCGTTAATCTTAATTGATGTAACAGCGCAACCTTCAAGTGAAGAAAGCAGAACTCTTCTTAAGCTATTGCCAAGTGTGTTACCAAAGCCACGCTCCAAAGGCTCTACTACAAATCTTCCGTATTTTCCGTCATCTGTAAGTTCTTCAGTTTCAATTCTTGGTTTTTCAATCTCGATCATAGCGAATCCTCCTAATTAAGCAGCATTTATTCTGCTGTATGTGTAATCTGCCTTATAAATTATAAATATATGCCGGGGATTACTTGGAGTACAACTCGACGATGAGATGCTCCTCAACTGGGAAGTCAATGTCATCTCTCTGTGGTTCAGCTACAACCTTACCTCCAAGGAGGTCAGCGTTTTTCTCAAGCCACTTTGGAGTTGCTACAGAGGAATTTTCACCCTCAGCAATTGCTTTAAATCTTGCTGTAGAGCGGCTCTTCTCTTTTACTTCGATAACATCTCCTACCTTAACAAGGTATGAAGGAATGTTAACCTTTTTACCATTTACTGTGAAATGAGCGTGGCTAACAAGCTGTCTTGCTTCTCTTCTTGTAGCAGCAAGTCCAAGTCTGAAAACTACGTTATCAAGTCTATGCTCAATTAATGTAAGAAGTACTGCACCGGTCTTGCCCTCTTTTTTCTCGGCCTTTTCATAGTAAGCTCTGAACTGCTTTTCCATGATACCGTAAATGAACTTAACCTTCTGCTTCTCTGTGAGCTGCATGCTGTACTCACTCTTTTTTCTTCTCATATTTCCGCCCGGGTTTCTGTTAGAAGTCTTCTTTGCATAACCCATTACTGCCGGGGAAATACCAAGTGTTCTACAACGCTTAGCTATTGGCTGCATATTTTTAGCCATTATAATTCTCCTCCTTTATAAATACTATACACGTCTTCTCTTTGGAGGACGACATCCGTTATGTGGAATTGGTGTTACATCTTTAATCATTGTAACATCAAGACCTGCGGACTGTAATGCTCTGATAGCTGCTTCACGGCCCTGACCTGGACCCTTTACATAAACTTCTACGCTCTTCATACCGAATTCCATAGCAGTTTTTGCAGCAGTTTCAGCAGCTGACTGAGCAGCGAACGGAGTTGACTTTCGTGAACCACGGAAACCTAATTCACCGGCGCTTGCCCATGATACTGCATTACCGTTTGTATCAGAAATTGTAACAATTGTATTGTTAAATGTTGACTGAATGTGTGCGCTGCCTTTTTCGATGTGCTTTTTCTCACGACGGCGGCGTACAACCTTTTTACCCTTAGGTGCTGCCATAAGCTTTCTCCTCCTTACTTCTTCTTATTGGCCATTGTCTTACGAGGACCCTTACGAGTACGAGCGTTAGTCTTTGAACGCTGACCTCTTACAGGGAGTCCCTTTCTGTGACGTACGCCACGATAACAACCAATTTCAATAAGTCTTTTAATGTCAAAAGCTATGTCACGGCGAAGGTCACCTTCAACGCGGCAATTCTTTTCTATATAATCTCTAAGCTTTGAAACATCATTTTCAGTTAAATCTCTGACACGAGTGTCAGGATTAACACCTGTTGCAGCAATAATGTCTGTTGCAGTTTTACGTCCGATACCATAGATGTATGTTAAACCGATTTCGATTCTTTTATCTCTTGGTAAGTCAACACCTGCTATACGAGCCATTTAGTTGCACCTCCATTTAAAAATCTCTAATAATAGGTTAAATACCTGATAGTCTCTCTTAATAATTAGCCCTGACGCTGTTTGTGCTTAGGGTTTTCACAAATTACTAAGATTTTACCTTTTCTCTTGATTACTTTGCACTTTTCGCACATTTTCTTTACAGAAGGTCTGACTTTCATCAATAATCATTCCTTTCTCAAAAAATCATTTTTTACTTGGTTCTCCAAGTAATTCTTCCTCTTGTAAGGTCATATGGAGACATCTCCACTGTAACCTTATCCCCCGGTAAAATTCTTATAAAATTCATTCTTAATTTACCGGAAATAACAGCTAAAATTACATGGCCGTTTGGCAGCTCTACCTTAAACTGTGCGTTTGGCAGGGCTTCAACGACTTTGCCCTCTACTTCAAGTACATCCTGTTTTGACATAAATATCCTCCTAATCAACTGTGCTGAAGCTGTTCAGCAGTTTTCTTAATTGTTTATTAGTTTGTGGCAATTCAATGACTGTTTTTGTTGCAGTAATATGTTTCAGGTTCTTTTTCTTAGGATTTTCTGTCTTATGATGTTTTCCATCACAAATATAAGCATAAGAATTTTCAAGTGAAACAACTACCGAAAACTTATCCTTGTCATGTCCTGCCTTGGATTTCACTATACTGCCTTTGACAATGTCCATAAATCCACCTTAACCCGGCAGGGTCATAATCTTAGGACCGTCCGGAGTAATTAAGACTGTGTGCTCATAATGAGCTGCAAGCTTACCGTCAACGGTAACCGTTGTCCAGTCATCATCAAGCACCTCAACCTCATAGTGACCTTCACACACCATTGGTTCAATGGCAATTGTCATTCCAGGGAGAAGTCGTACTCCTCTGCCGGCTGTGCCGTAGTTTGGAATACTTGGGTCTTCATGTAGTTTCGTACCTACGCCGTGGCCGACAAAATCTCGTACCACCGAGTAACTACGATCTTCGACATACTGTTGAACTGCGTGGCCGATATCGCCAACACGATTTCCTGCCAACGCCGCCTCTATTCCCTTGTAGAGGCTTTCTCTGGTAGCGTCCATTAGCTTCTGAGCATTTTCACTTACGTTACCGCAAGCATATGTGAAGCAGTTGTCACCGTGGAAGCCGTTATAAAAAGCTCCTACGTCAACACTTACAATGTCCCCTTCCTTGAGAATAATGTCCTTACTTGGTATGCCATGGATAACCACATCATTTACGGAAACACATGCACTGCCGGGGAACCCGCCATAACCGAGAAACGAAGGCTTTGCGCCTTGTTTCTCGATATATTTACGGACTTTTAAATCCACCTCATAAGTGGAAACACCGGGCTTTATAGCCTCGCCGGCAACACATAGCGCATTTGCAGAAATTCTGCAAGCGTCCATCATTTTGGATATTTCTCGTGCTGTCTTTATAACAACCATTATTAACCCTCGATTGCTTTGAGAACTGCTGCTGTAGTATCAGCTACAGTATCCTGTCCTTCAACAACCACAAGCTTGCCCTGTGCCTTGTAATAATTTACAAGTGGCTCAGTTTCCTTGTGATAAACATCAAGACGGTTCTTAATAGTTTCAATCTGGTCATCCTTGCGCTGAACAAGGGCGCCTCCGCAATCGTCACAAACACCATCAACCTTCGGCTTTAAGCTTTCGGTGTGATAAGGTCTGCCGCATTTTTCGCAGACGCGGCGTCCGGATAATCTGTTTACAATAACATCGTCCTGTACCTCAATATCGATAACACAGTCAATGTTTGCACCCATCTCATCCAGAGCCTCGGCCTGAGGGATAGTTCTTGGGAAACCGTCAAGAATATAACCTGCCTTGCAGTCATCTTCCTGAAGTCTGTCCTTAACAATGCCGATAACAACCTCGTCAGGAACGAGCTTGCCAGCATCCATAAAGGACTTAGCCTTAAGACCCATTTCAGTGCCGGTTCTCAGCGCTTCTCTGATAATATTACCAGTAGAAATAGTAGGGATATTAAAATGCTCGCATAGTACTGCAGCCTGTGTACCTTTGCCTGCACCGGGAGCACCTAACATAATAATGTTCATAAAATTCTATCCTTTCAATTAATCAAGAAATCCCTTGTAATGACGCATCATCATCTGTGATTCCATCTGTTTGCTTGTTTCAAGAGCAACACCAACCATAATGATGATAGATGTACCGCCCATTGACATAGAGCCCATATTTGTAAGAGCTGAGTAAATCAGAGGGAATAAAGCGATGAAGCCAAGGAACAGACAACCGATGAGAGTGATTCTTGAAAGAATCTTTCTAATAAAGTCAGCAGTTGGTGCGCCCGGACGAATACCGGGGATTGTACCGTTGTTCTGCTTGAGGTTATTAGCCATCTCAACAGGATTGTACTGAATTGTAGTGTAGAAATAACCGAACATTATAATCAAAACAAAATACAATGTCATATACAGCCAGCCTGTTGTGCTGAAAGCGTCAAAGAACATTTTCCAGAAGCCTTCAGAAGGTGTGCCTGTAAAAATCTGAATTGTACTTGGAATTGAAAGAATTGATGAAGCGAAGATGATTGGAAGTACGCCGCCAAGAGCAACCTTGATAGGAAGGTGACTTGACTGACCGCCGTACATCTTTCTGCCAACAACACGCTTAGCGTATTGGATAGGAATTCTTCTTTCTGAATCCTGCATAAATGTGATAACCCACATAACAACAAGGAATACCACAACCCAAAGTGGAACAAGAATAAAGTACTGTGACATACCGCCCTCGATGCCCTGCTCAACAAAGTATCTGTATAACAGATTAATTGTGTAAGGCAGACGAGCTACGATACCTGCGAAAAGAAGAATTGAAATACCGTTGCCGATACCCTTCTCGTTAATCTGCTCACCAAACCACATCATTACAGCAGTACCGGCTGTGAAAGCGAGAATGATAACAATAGCAGTAAACCAAAGAGCAAAGCCGTCGTTATATAATGTAACGCCTGAACCCTTTAAGTAGAAGAAGTAAGCTGTACCCTGGATAAGACCAAGGATTACAGTAGCATAACGGGTAATTGTAGCAATCTTCTTTCTGCCTGCTTCACCCTCTTTTGATAATCTCTCAAGAGGAGGGATTGCAACAGTAAGAAGCTGCATAATAATTGAAGCATTGATATATGGTGTAACACCCATAGCAAAAATTGTTGCGTTTGAGAATGCGCCACCTGACAATGTATTCAAATAAGCTAATGCAGAACTGCTTGCAGCGTGGGTTGCCTCATTGAGAGGAGCCATAAGATTCTGCAATGCAGTCATATCAAGAAATGGAACAGGAATAACTGAACCAATTCTAAAACAAATAACAATAAGAATAGTAAAAAGAATTTTACGTCTAAGGTCAGGAATCATCCATGCGTTTCTAATTGTTTTAAACAATTAAATCACCTCTGCCTTTCCGCCGGCAGCCTCAATAGCCGCCTTAGCAGACTCAGAATATGCAGAAACCTTTACGTTTAATTTCTTTTCGATTTTGCCGTTGCCAAGAACCTTAACGGCGTCAAATGAATTTTTAAGTACACCTGCAGCAACAAGTGATTCAACAGTAACGTCCGCACCATCTTCAAACTTTCTGTTTAAAGTTGAAAGGTTAACAGTAACAACCTTTTTTGCGAAAATGTTGTTGAAACCTCTCTTAGGAATACGGCGCTGAAGTGGCATCTGACCACCTTCAAAACCAGGACGAACTCCGCCGCCTGATCTTGCTTTCTGTCCCTTGTGACCTTTGCCGGCTGTTTTTCCCCAACCTGAGCCATGGCCACGACCTACTCTTCTTGCAGACTTCTTTGAGCCCTCAGCAGGTGAAAGTTCATGTAACTTCATAATTTTCGCACCTCCTTATGCTTCTGTAACCTCTACGAGGTGGTTAATTTTTGCTACCTTGCCCTTAGTCATAGGATTATCAGGCTGTTCTGTAACATCACCGATTTTCTTAAGACCTAAAGCGTGGGCGGTTGCAATCTGATCCTTTTTAGAACCGATAAGGCTCTTAACTAACTTGATTTTCATATTGCAAAGCCTCCCTTACAGTATTTCTTTTACGGACTTGCCACGGATAGCGGCAACTTCCTCAGCAGTACGAAGAGATGCAAGACCCTGAAGGGTTGCACGAACTACGTTGCAAGGATTGTTTGAACGTAAAGCTTTTGTTCTAATGTCCTTAATACCTACAGCCTCAACAACTGCACGAACAGGACCGCCTGCGATAACACCGGTACCGGGAGCAGCAGGTTTCATAAGAACTCTGCCTGCGCCGTATGCACCAATGATTTCGTGTGGAATTGTTGTACCACGAAGTGATACCTTAATAAGATTTTTCTTAGCATCCTCGATGCCTTTACGAATAGCGTCAGGAACTTCGCCTGCTTTACCGATACCAAAGCCTACTGTGCCGTTGCCGTCGCCAACTACTACTAAAGCAGCAAACTTGTAAATACGTCCGCCCTTTACAGTTTTTGATACACGGTTAATAGTAACAACTCTTTCCTGAAGCTCGCCTGTGATTTCAATATTAGCCAAAGTTATTCCTCCCCTTCCTTAGAAATTGAGGCCGCCCTCACGGGCGCCTTCGGCCAATTCCTTAACACGGCCGTGATAGATATTTCCACCTCTGTCAAAAACGACATCAGTAATCTTCTTCTCTGCAGCACGTTCAGCAATAAGCTTGCCTACTGCCTTAGCTGCTTCTTTGTTTCCGCCATTACCGGTAATAGCCTTGTCAAGACTTGAAGCCTGAGCAAGTGTAACACCATTTACATCATCAATAAGCTGAGCGTAAATGTTGTTAGTGGAGCGGAAAACGCATAAACGTGGACACTGTGCTGTACCACTGATTTTACTACGAACTCTTTTATGTCTTTTCTGACGAGCCTTTTTAGTATCAGGTCTGTTTACCATTTTTCATTCACTCCTTAATTACTTACCCTTACCAGCTTTGCCTTCCTTGCGGCGGATATGTTCCTCAGCGTACTTAATACCCTTACCCTTATAAGGCTCTGGTGGACGTTTTTCTCTAACCTCGGCAGCAAACTGACCAACCTTTTGCTTATCAATGCCTGAGATTATGATTTTATTTGGATTTGGAACTTCGATTGTGATGTCATCGTTATCCTCAACAATTACCTTATGAGAATAACCAAGGTTCATAATGCACTGTTTACCCTTCTTTTCTACACGGTAACCAACGCCGTTTACATCCAGTTCCTTCTTGTAGCCTTCAGTAACACCAACAATCATATTTGCGATAAGTGTTCTTGTAAGGCCGTGTAATGAGCGATTTGTTTTCTCGTCATTAGGACGGGAAACTGTAATCTCTTCGCCATTAACCTCAACCTGCATAGCAGGATTGTAGTTGAAAGTAAGTGTACCCTTAGGACCCTTAACTTCGATTACGCCGTTGTTTACATTAACTGTAACTCCGGCGGGAATATTTATAGGTTTTCTTCCAATTCGAGACATTTTCGCACCTCCTATTACCAGATGTATGCGAGAACTTCGCCGCCAACATGCTCTTTGCGAGCGTTACGATCAGTCATAACACCCTTAGAAGTTGAAATAATAGCGATACCAAGGCCCTTCATAACCTTTGGCATATTCTCAACATCACTATATATACGCAAGCCAGGCTTAGAAACACGGCGTAAACCTGAAATTACAGGAGTCTTGCCTTCGCCATATTTAAGGGCAACCTTAATGATGCCCTGCTTGCCGTCTTCAATTACTGTGAAGCTCTTGATATAACCCTCATCAACAAGAATCTGACAGATGTCCTTCTTTAAATTAGATGCAGGTATCTCAACAGTATCATGCTTTGCTGAGTTAGCATTACGGATTCTTGTAAGTAAATCAGCTATTGTATCTGTAATCTGCATACCTTTTACCTCCTTTGCTTACCAGCTTGCTTTCTTTACGCCCGGAATTTCGCCCTTATACGCTAATTCACGGAAGCAAATACGGCAGATACCGAACTTACGGAGGTAGGCGTGTGGTCTACCACAGATCTTACATCTTGAATATTCACGAGTAGAAAACTTCTGTTTTTTCTGCTGCTTCATTTTCATAGCAGTTTTAGCCACAACAATCCCTCCTTACTTTGCAAACGGTGCACCCATAAGTGTTAATAACTCACGAGCTTCTTCATCAGTTTTGGCTGTAGTAACGAATACAATATCCATACCACGAACCTTGTCAATCTTATCATAATCGATTTCAGGGAAAATCAACTGCTCTTTAAGACCCATGGAATAGTTACCACGACCGTCAAAAGAGTTAGCGTTAATACCTCTGAAGTCACGTACACGAGGCAGAGCTACATTAAAGAGTCTGTCTAAGAACTCATACATTCTCTCGCCTCTGAGTGTAACCTTAGCACCGATAGGCATACCTTCACGAAGCTTAAAGTTAGCTACAGATTTCTTAGCACGGCAAACCATTGCCTTCTGACCTGTAATGATACCTAAGTCGTTTACGATAGCATCGATAACCTTTGAATTTTCTTTTGCTTCACCGGCACCTACGTTGATAACAATTTTATCAAGCTTAGGAATCTCCATTACGCTTTTGTAGGAGAATTTCTTCATAAGAGCAGGTGCAACTTCATTAGAATAGAATTCCTTAAGTCTAGCCATATCTTAAATCCTCCTTAAATTGCTTCGCCGCATTTTCTACAAATACGACCCTTAGTGCCGTCTTCATAGATTTTGTGACCGATTCTTGTTGGCTTTTTGCAACGTGGGCAAACAATCTGAACCTTGTCTGCATACATAGCAGCCTCAGCTTTGATAATACCGCCCTGCTCACCCATTCTTCTGGGCTTAACGTGCTTTGAAACCATATTTACTTTTTCTACGATAACCTTGCGCTCTGATGGGGAAACAGCTAAAACTGTACCCTTCTTGCCCTTGTCCTTACCGCTGATAACAACTACGGTGTCGCCAGTTTTTACATGAACTTTATTCATTTGTGACACCTCCATTAAAGTACTTCGGGAGCAAGTGATAAAATCTTCAGATAATCCTTATCACGAAGTTCTCTTGCTACCGGTCCGAAGATACGAGTACCCTTAGGGTTCTTATCTTCCTTAATAATAACTGCTGCGTTTTCATCGAAGCGGATGTAAGTACCGTCCTCACGACGAAGGCCCTTAGCAGAACGAACTACTACTGCCTTAACTACTTCACCCTTTTTAACTACGCCGCCCGGTGCTGCTTTCTTTACAGAAGCAACGATTACATCACCGATGTTAGCGTATCTTCTTCTTGTACCGCCGAGAACACGAATGCACATAAGCTCTTTTGCGCCTGTGTTGTCAGCGACTTTTAATAAAGTTTGCTGCTGTATCACAGTTGTGTTCCTCCTTATTTAGCCTTCTCTATAATCTCGACGAGTCTCCATCTCTTATCCTTAGAAAGAGGACGGGTCTCCATAATCTTTACACGGTCACCTACGTGAGCCTCATTGTTTTCGTCATGAGCCTTAAAACGTACTGAACGCTTAACGATTTTATTGTAGAGTTTGTGTTTTACACTATCTTCAACTAATACTACGATTGTCTTGTCCATTTTGTCGGAAACAACCTTGCCGATATTAGTCTTTCTCATATTTCTTTCAGCCATAGTTATTGTCCTCCTTTATTATTCGCCGGCAAGTTCAAGCTCACGAAGAACTGTTGAAACTCTTGCGATGTCTTTTTTAACTGCCTTAATGCGAGTAGGATTTTCCAGCTGGTTAATAGCAAGCTGGAAACGAAGGTTAAATAACTCTTCTTTCAGGTCCTTGAGCTTAATTTCAAGCTCATCTACTGAAGATTCTCTAAGCTCTGATGCTTTCATTATTGCTCAACCTCCTGATCTGATTTTCTAACAAATTTACACTTAATTGGGAGCTTTGTAGCTGCAAGACGCATAGCTTCTCTAGCTGTAGCTTCATCTACACCGCCGCCAATTTCAAACATAATTCTGTCTGGCTTAACTACTGCAACCCAGTACTCAGGTGAACCTTTACCGGAACCCATTCGAGTTTCAGCAGGCTTAGCTGTAACCGGCTTGTCAGGGAAAATCTTAATCCAAACCTTACCAACTCTCTTGCAGTAACGTGTCATAGCTACACGGGCTGCTTCGATCTGGTTGGAAGTGATCCAGGCAGGCTCTAATGCCTGAAGACCAAAATCACCGTAAGTAACCTTGTTACCGCGGAGTGCTCTACCTGTCATACGACCTCTGTGAACACGTCTGAATTTTACACGTTTTGGCATTAGCATTATTTTCTGCCCCCTTCCCTACGAGGCTTTCTATCTCTCTTAGCCTTGCTTTCGTTAAGAACCTCGCCTTTGTAAAGCCATACTTTAATACCGATTTTTCCGTATGTTGTATTAGCCTCAGCAAAGCCGTAGTCGATGTCTGCACGGAGAGTCTGTAGAGGAATTGTACCCTCGTGGTAAGTTTCGCCTCGTGCAATTTCAGCACCGTTAAGACGGCCTGAACACTGAACCTTGATACCTCTTGCGCCAAGCTTCATAGCATTTCTGATAGCCTGCTTCATAGCACGTCTGAAAGCGATACGCTTCTCAAGCTGTGCAGCAATGTTTTCAGCAGCAAGCTGAGCGTTAAGGTCAGGATTCTTAATTTCAACAATATTGATAGCAACAGGCTTTCCTAAGAACTCCTCGCACTGAACACGAAGTTTCTCGATTTCAGCACCGCCCTTGCCGATAACCATACCCGGTTTACCGCAGTGGATGTGAAGTCTTACTCTTTTACCGTCACGTTCAATTTCAATCTTTGAGATTCCTGCAGAATAAAGCTGCTTTTTAAGAGTTTTACGAAGGTTGTAGTCCTCTACAAGTGTATCGCCAAAATCTCTTTTGTTAGCAAACCAACGGGAATCCCAGTTTTTGATGATACCAACACGCAAACCGTGTGGATTAACTTTCTGTCCCATACTTTAACCTCCCCTTATTCTTTTTCCTTGAGCACAAGGGTAATGTGGGATGTTCTCTTACTGATTCTGAAAGCTCTACCCTGTGCTCTGGGCTGAATTCTCTTAAGGATAGGGCCTGCTGTTGCATTACAAGATGCAACATATAATTTAGATACATCCATATCGTGGTTATTCTCTGCATTAGCCATAGCGGACTTGAGCAACTTTGAAATAGGCTCACAAGCGGCCTTTGGGGTATGCTTAAGAATAGCCTGAGCAAGAACTACGTCTTTACCTCTGATAAGGTCAAGAACTAAGTTGATCTTGCGTGGTGACATACGAACATATTTTGCATATGCCTTTGCTTCCATTGCAATACTCTCCTTCCGCCTTATGATGTCTTAGAACCGGAATGTCCCTTGAAAGTTCTGGTTGGAGCAAACTCGCCGAGCTTGTGTCCTACCATATCTTCGGTAACATATACCGGAACGTGTTTGCGTCCGTCATGGACTGCAAATGTATGGCCTACAAAATCAGGGAAAATAGTAGAACTTCTTGACCAAGTCTTTAAAATTCTCTTTTCGCCCTTTTCGTTCATTTCAAGAACCCTTTTTAACAGCTTAGGCTGGACAAAAGGGCCCTTTTTAGTACTTCTACTCATAATTAAAAGCTCCTTTCTGTCTTACTTGCTGTTTCTTCTGCGAACGATAAGCTTATCGCTCTGCTTATGATGCTTACGAGTCTTGTAACCAAGAGCCGGCTTACCCCATGGGGTAACAGGTCCCGGACGTCCAACAGGTGATTTACCCTCACCACCACCGTGTGGATGGTCATTAGGGTTCATAACAGAACCTCTTACAGTTGGTCTCCAACCCATATTTCTCTTACGACCGGCTTTACCGATCTTTACGTTCTCGTGGTCTGTATTGCCAACCTGTCCGATTGTAGCCATACAAGCCTCAGGAACATTTCTGAGCTCACTGGACGGAAGTCTTAAAAGAGCCATTCCGTTTTCTCTTGCCATAAGCTGAGCCATATTGCCGGCTGAACGAGCAAGCTGAGCACCTCTGCCCGGATAAAGCTCAATGTTGTGGATAAATGTACCAACAGGGATATTCTTAAGAGGTAATGCGTTACCCGGCTTAATATCAGCATCAGGTCCGGCAACAACTGTGTCGCCAACCTTAAGTCCCTCAGGAGCGATGATATAAGCTTTCTCTCCGTCGGTATATTCAATAAGTGCGATAAATGCACTACGGTTTGGATCGTACTCTAAAGTAGCAACCTTACCCTCAACGCCAAACTTCTGACGCTTAAAATCAATAATACGGTACTTTCTGCGATTACCGCCGCCTCTGTGACGTACTGTAATTCTGCCGTAGCTGTTACGACCTGAGTGCTTCTTAAGAGGAGCAAGCAGGCTCTTTTCTGGAGCTACCTTTGAAAGACCGGAGTAGTCTGTAACCGACTTGTTTCTCATAGAGTTAATGGTCGGCTTGTAAACTTTAATAGCCATTTAATTCACTCTCCTCATGATGGCTTTGCGGGAAAATGGCCTTTCCCATACATTCTGCCTATATATTAGTATATAAGGCTTACATCATGCCTTCAAAAAATTCTATTGCTTTGCTGTCCTGAGTTAAAGTAACAACTGCTTTCTTCCAGGACTTTGTGTAGCCACCGTTGTTCTGACCCTGACGACGGAAATGTCCACGTACGTTTACGGTGTTAACCTTTGCTACCTTTACTTTAAAGATTTCTTCGCAAGCCTTTGCAATCTCAATCTTGTTAGCTGATTTTGCAACCTCAAAGGTGTACTTCTTATCAACAGCACCAATCATAGATTTCTCTGTGATGATTGGACGAATAATAATATCCTGAGCTATCATGCGTATACCTCCTCAATCTTGCTTACTGCATCCTTAGCGATAACAAGCTTGCCTGCGTTAAGAATGTCATATACATTAAGTTCGTTAACCTGAGCTGTCTTAACGCCCTTGATGTTGGAAGCTGACTTAATAACCTTCTTATCTACCTCAGGCAGAACGATTAAAGCCTTCTTCTCAACGCCGATAGCCTTAAGCATCTCAACCATAACCTTTGTCTTGAACTCATCAGTTGTAATAGCGTCAACAACGATAACCTCGTTCTCTGCAACCTTAGAAGAAAGAGCTGACTTCATAGCAAGTCTTTTAACCTTCTTGTTTACTGAGAAGCTGTAATCTCTTGGCTTTGGTGCAAATACAACACCGCCGTGTGTCCACTGTGGAGCTCTTGTTGAACCCTGACGAGCACGGCCTGTGCCCTTCTGTCTCCAAGGCTTCTTACCGCCGCCGGATACTTCGCTTCTTGTAAGAGCTGACTGTGTACCCTGACGCTGATTTGCAAGATAGCTAACTACCATCTGATGCATAACAGCCTTGTTTGGCTCAACGGCAAATACGGAATCAGCAAGGTCAATTGTTGAAACCTTCTTGCCTTTCATATCTACTACGTTAATACTTGGCATTTAAAAGTCCTCCTTCCTTAAGCTTTTACGGCATCTTTAATAACAACGATGCCCTTGTTTGGTCCGGGAACAGCACCCTTAATTGCGATAAGGTTGTTTTCAGCATCAACCTTAACAACTCTTAGGTTCTGAACAGTTACCTTTTCTGCGCCTAAGTGGCCTGCCATTCTCTTACCCTTGAATACTCTTGAAGGGGAAGAACACATACCAATAGAACCGCCGTGACGTACGCAAGGACCAGTACCGTGAGTTTCCTTAAGTCTGTGGAAATTCCAGCGCTTGATAACGCCTGCTGTACCCTTACCTTTGCTTGTACCGGTTACGTCAACCTTGTCACCGGCAGCAAACACGTCAGCCTTAACGATGTCGCCTACGTTGTAAGCGTCTGTGTCGTCAAAACGGAATTCCTTAAGTGTTTTCTTTGGAGCAACATCAGCCTTAGCGAAATGACCCTGTAAAGGCTTAGTAACCTTATTAGGCTTAACATCGCCGAAACCAAGCTGAACAGCTGCATAGCCGTCGTTTTCTACTGTTTTCTTCATTGAAACAACGCATGGGCCTGCTTCGATAACAGTAACAGGAACGACCTTACCTGTTTCGTCAAAGATCTGTGTCATACCGATCTTCTTGCCGATTAATGCTTTCTGCATTTTCTATTTCCTCCTTATTAGGTTATTGGTTGGGTTTCCCCAACATGACCCTGTCTGCTTGTAGGTTGGTAAAGTAGATTATAACTTAATCTCGATATCAACGCCGGCAGGGAGCTCTAAGCTCATAAGAGCCTCGACTGTCTTGTTTGACGGTCTTAAAATGTCGATAAGACGCTTGTGGGTTCTCATTTCGAACTGCTCACGGGAATCCTTGTACTTATGAACAGCACGAAGGATTGTAACAACCTGCTTCTCTGTAGGAAGTGGAACCGGGCCTGATACTCTGGCACCTGTTCTCTTAGCTGTTGCAACGATCTTTTCAGCTGAGTGATCTACTAACTGATGATCGTAACCCTTTAATCTTATACGAATTTTTTCTTTGACTGCCATTTCGTTCGCCTCCTTAAAAAATTTGGCGGGCGTGCTTTAAACTCTTTACACAA